>NZ_JBAWKM010000013.1:0-52879 GCF_037095675.1 Pseudomonas sp. CCNWLW23
ATGCCGTAAGTGAATAGAAGATCCAGGTCGATAGAAACCCCGGGATGAGGTACTGCAACAGCGGAATGATGTCCTTGACCAGATCATCCATGATCCGAGACTCCTTTCAGTCATGCCGATCCCGTCACGGGCCGACATTCAAAGCCTAGTCAAGGATCCTGCTGCGCCTCGCGGGCAACTGTCACAGCTCATTGCGAGCGTTTGGCGGGAGTCTCCATCCAATGAAAAAAGGCAGACATCGAACTTCGGTGTCTGCCTTTTTTGAGATCCGGGCGCCCGGTTACAGGCAGTCACGCACCGATTGGCGCAGCGATCCGGACTTGGCCCAAGGCGGCCCCTGATAGAGGGACACTTTGCTGCCGTCCTTGTATTTGACGATATCGAGAATCTCATCCGCCGTGATAATGCTCGGCGCGGTAATCCGGTAGCCGTTGGAAATAGACGTCTGCGAAGTCTTGGCCACGTCCTTCTGCCACAACGGTAACAAACACGCGGCATATTCTTTGGGAGGCTTGTCACTGGTCTTGCTGAGGTTTGGCTCGCCCGGCACCAGCGATGCTGGTAACGAGCAACCCGTCAACAGGGCCAGTGCCAAAGTGCCGATCCATACGCGCATGCTGTTTACCTGTTCCGAAAAAACGTGAATGTACCGTTTAACGGCGTGCACATCCATCGTGGCACCCCGCCGTTACCGGGGTTTGGACAATTTTTTACATCGGTTCAGCCGGGCGTCAGATGGCCTGGCCCCAGGTGGAAAAATGCGACTACTCTTTTCTACCGAGAATGTTCTGGAGGTGATCATGCGGCTCAATGAATACGAACACGAACTTCAACGGGATTTGCAAAGCGTGGCGTCGGACCTGAGATGGTCGGCGGTCGACCTCAAGCGCATTGCCGAACAATTGCGCAAATCAGGTAACGAGGCAGACGCCCAGACTGTGTTGCGATCTTGCACAATCCTGCAAAACGACGAGGAGAGATTGCAGATCTATGCCAGGGAGGTAAAAGCCCGGACCATCAGCCGAATCAAGGTGCACTGACTCCTGATCCAAACAAGAAGCCCCGGTCGAAACCGGGGCTCTTTCGTTATAACGCGTCAACTCACGTTCTGGCTTTGCACCCGCTTGCCGCGTTGCTTGTAACCAGGAAGCGCCGCCGCATAGGCCATCGCTTCCTCCCTGCTGGTGAATGACGCCAACCGGTCGCCCTGAGTGCAAACCCGCCATGGGCCGTTGTTCACGCTGAGCACGTCATAACCGTTCATGTGCAGCTTGTTCAGCATTGGAATGCTCATGAGCACCTCCATTTCGTCAACGGTGTTTTCGGTGTACGGGCTTACCTTACACCCGCTCCCCGCTGCGGTGTAAACCGGATTCGCCCTGGCACATGTCAATTCACTGGCACTTTTTGCTACGCAAATGGCTCCGAATCAAGAGGGAACCTTTAAATCCGCTTGCGGCTCGAATATTGCAGATTGATTACGGATTTATGACACGCATCAACAGGGCAATCATCAAAGCACGCGCCACCGTCATTTGCGAACAGGATCGCCATATCCTCCTGGTACGCAAACCCCGCCATCACTGGTCATTGCCCGGCGGCAAGGTCGAACCCGGGGAAACCCGTGCGGCGGCAGCCGTGCGCGAGTTGCAGGAGGAAACCGGGCTCAATGCGGAGGACGTCCTGTACCTGATGGATTTTCAGGCGGGCAGTACGCGGCATCATGTGTACGAGGCTTCGGTGGTCAACCTCGACGATGTGCGCCCGCAGAACGAAATCGTCGATTGCATCTGGTACCCGCTCGATGCCGTGCACAATCTTGAAACCAATGAAGCGACAAGGCGCATCGTGCAGGCCTTTCAACGGCGTTTATAACGATCAGCCAGCGAACGCCCGGCGACCGGCGCTGATTTCCGTGCGCAACTCACCAATGAAATTGGAAATATCGCGAATCGTCACCAGATGCTCGGGAGAAACGCCGTCTAGCAACAACTCGACACGCCCACTGCCCGGCTCATACACCTTGATCCGCAACAGACCTTGTCCGGTCGGTGTGCAATCACACTTGAACGTGGGGAAGCCTGACTCGACGATCCGGCAGATATCGGCAATGGCAAGCATGGACGGGCGCCTCGCAGGCGGAGAATCGATCCATCGAGCATAGACCCACGGTGTGTTTATTGCCCGCTAGAGAATGCCAAGCCGATCACAACTCACTCATGCCATTCAATGCGCGTCGTGATCCCAGATCCAGTTCCACATTCCGGGCAGATTCACCGGCTCAGCGCTTTGCTGAACCGTACGCGCCAACGCAGCTTTTTCCAGTGCGGCCTGATTGTCGTAGAACGGCTTGTCCGCCAGTCTGACCCCGGTCGCCGCCGCGCTATCGAGCAGAATCTGCAGATATTCGCGAGTGTGGCGCGCGGTGTAGCGATTGAGGTCATGGAACGTCACCACGACCGGAATAACGCCATCCACCGTCGGCAATTGACCCTCGGCGATGCGCTCGCGCACTTCCGATAACTGCCGCAGCATGTTCGCCCGACGCCGAGGGCTGGCGTTGAAGCCCCAGATCTTGCCGTCGTTGGCACTCAGGTCCGTGAGCAAGACGTGCAAGCCGTGTTTTTGATAGGCCGCAAATGTGCGCTTGTCGTAGTTCCAGAACGGTGGGCGCAACAGCTTGGGCGGCGCTCCGGTAATAGCGGCGATGTCAGCACTACCATCGGTCAGCGACTGCTCCAGTTCTTGCGGGTCGAGCGAGCGATGGTTGGTGTGCCAATGAGTCGCGGTGTGGAAAGCGAGAATATGTCCCTCGGCGTGTTCACGACGCATCAGGCTGCGACCGATCTCGCTGTTGCCTGCCCTGGGTGCTCGGGTCTGCACGAAAAACACGGCTTTGATGTCTGCCTGCAGCGGATTGCTTTTGAGGCTGTCGAGCACCGTCGCCGTGGGATTCCAAAACCCTGAAGCGCTGGGGCCATCGTCGAACGTCAGGAGAAAACGTACGGGGGCCTGGGCCATCAGGCGCGTTTCGGTTTGCGTGGTCATTTCAATCGGCGCGGCGATGCAACCGGCCAGACCGAGCGCGATGAGCGCAACACAAAGAAATTTGCATCCGGATGTCATGTCTTGCCCTGAGGCCGAGGCCGTCGTGTTGTCGAATGGCAAAACTCCATCGCCTTTGTCCATCCCTGCGCGGCTATCCGCGAGCGCAGGTTGGATAAGGTACACAGGGTTTGGTTCCGGTGCTGGTTTCAGTGCGTCATCGGCCGGCACATTGGCAGGTCCGACTAGACTCAAATTTCCTCAAGGAGATTTCAGCCATGTGCGGAAGACTCACGCAGTACCGTGGGATTCACGATTTCGTTGCGGTGCTGAGCATCCCCGATGCGTTGATCAATCACGTCGGCGATGCGCCACTGGATCGCTACAACGCAGCGCCCACCACTGCGCTGGCGGTTCTGCACCAGCACGAACAGGCCATTCATGCCGATAATTTGCGTTGGGGCTGGCGCCCGCATTGGGCCAGGGATCGCGCCCCACCTATCAACGCTCGGGTAGAGAAAGTCGCCCACGGCGCGTTCTTCCGGGCGATCTGGCGGCAGCGGCTGATCGTGCCGGTCGACAATTGGTTTGAATGGGTTGATAGCGGGGAAAAATCCCGACAGCCCTGGTTGATTCGTCGGGCGGATCAGGCTCCGGTCTTCTGTGCCGGTATCGGCCAGTTTCCGGCACCGGGGGTTGCGCCAAGGGAGGACGACGGGTTCGTCATCATCACCGCTGACAGCCTGGGCGGCCTGCTCGATATTCACGATCGCCGCCCGGTGGTCTTCGATTCGGCGCGAGCTCGGGAATGGCTTGATCCGGCTACGCCACTGGAGCGCGCCGAGCAGATGCTGCTGTTTGAAGGCGAGCCCAGTGAGGCCTTCGAATGGTACAAAGTCGGCAAAGCGGTCGGCAATACGCGTAATCAGGGTGCGCAATTGATAGAACGAGTCGACTAAATAATTACTTCACTGCTGCGTTAATCAAGCGAGCCCGTCATTGAATCCCGCGCGTTACAAAAAGTGTTTCAACCGCGATACACCCCCCGTAAAACAGCCGTTTGAGCGAATCAACCGCCTGTCAGACATTTCGACAGTCATACATACATTTCCCCGCGCTGCGGATAGCATGCGCGCCGCCTTTCCGATTGGTATACCAGTTGACCAAAGAGTCAAAGAAATCAGGAATCCATCAACAACTTTCAAGCCTTGCAGAGAAATAAGTGAGCGACGATTTTGCAATCAAACAGGTCAGCGGCCTGAAGTGTGTCCATCTGTCCAAGACAGAACGCCTGGAACTCGACTGTTTTATCGGCCATTACATCAAGACCCGAAACCTGCACAGCGTGCCCGATATCGAACGCACCCTGCGCAGCACCCTCGAGGGTTATCCCGGCCATCCGCCGGTGATGGTCAATGAGCTCAATGCGTGGATCGATCGAACGTTGGGGTATCGCGCGACCTACCCGGATTTCACGCAGCTGGCAGACCTCTGAAACGCGAAGAGCCCCGCTGCTGCGGGGCTCTTCGTATGGGTTGTTCAAGGTTTCAGCGGACGCTCCTGATCGCGGTCCGACAGCTCGCGGCTGTCATCATGCTTCCAGGTTTTTTCCTGCCTCTTCTGCTGCTCGATTTCTTCTTCCGTTGGCTCATCATCTTCCGCACGCGTTTGCTCAGTTGCCATGTGCACCTCACCTCAGAACAGTTGATGATCGTTAAAGGCTAGAACACTTTTGCGCGCCCAGATTCACCAACGCATTTTGTCCCGCGCGGCGTACCATAGCGCCATCCACCCTTACGTCAGGAAGACGCCATGCTTTACCGAATCGCCGCCGACGGGCTGGTGCTGTTTCACTTGTGTTTCATCTTGTTCGTACTGTTCGGCGGGCTGCTGGTGCTGCGCTGGCCAAGATTGATGTGGCTGCACTTGCCGGCGGCCGCATGGGGCGTGGCGGTCGAGGTATTGCACCTGACCTGTCCGTTGACCTACTGGGAAAACCTCATGCGCCACGCGGCCGGGCAGACCGAATACGCCGGCGGCTTCATTGAGCATTACATCTGGCCGATCATCTACCCGGCCGGTCTGACGCCGCAGATTCAACTGGCCCTCGGCAGCGTGGTACTGGCGGTCAACCTGTTGGTGTACGCACGACTGCTGCGCTCGTGGAAACTGCGCCGGGCCCGGCGCATTCCGTTTTAACGCGAGGCCGGTTTCAACGTTTCCAGCCACTGCGGATCGAAGCGTGGCTGGTCAGAATCAAGTCCCTGCGCCTGCATCCGCGCCTTGTGCTGTTCGACTTCATCACGCAGTTGTCCATGATCGCTGGAGTTGCCGTCCAGCTCATGCATTTGCAGCAATCCGAGGTGATAGAAACGCAACACCTTCATCGCCGTCGGATCGTTGTTCTGCACCGCCGCTGTCACCTGGTGCATGACATTGGTGATGCTCATCAGATTGCGCTTGAGGCGCCAGCTGTACACCGCCGGGGCCATCCAGGTCTGATGCCAGAAACGCCCGCGCAACAGCGCCGCCGTCAGCAGAAACGCCACGAATACGCCGCCGACATTGAAACGCAGGTTATCCCCGTCGGGTTCACCGAACACTGCCACCGCAACCGACGAAAACAGCATGGCCAGCAGCAGAAACAGCACGGCGATGATGATCGTGCTGCGGCGGGTCTGCTGACGAAAGGTAGCGGGGTCCATCGGCTGAATCTCGAACATCGAAAATGACTTCCTTGAGTGGCAAAACGCGCAACGGAAAAAACTCGCCAGCGCATTATCGCATCGCACCGGGTTTTAGCTATGCTGGGGCTCCTTTTCATCTTTTCAGCGTCCAACGGGGACATGGCGGTATAGCGCAGATCGTGCCATCTTCATTCATGGATACACACTATTCGGATGCCATCCGCTGCGTTGTGGATGACATCGTTTTAAGGATCACTGCATGACCCAACGACACGTAATCAATGCCTCGGTCAGCCCGAAAGGCAGTCTGGAAACCCTTTCTCAACGTGAAGTCCAGCAACTGAGCGAAGCCGGATCCGGCAGCACCTATACCCTCTTCCGCCAGTGCGCCCTGGCCATCCTCAACACCGGCGCGCATGTCGACAATGCCAAGACCATCCTCGAAGCATACAAGGACTTCGAAATCCGTATTCACCAGCAGGATCGCGGTGTACGCCTGGAGCTGCTGAACGCTCCGGCTGACGCGTTCGTCGACGGCGAGATGATCGCCAGCACCCGCGAAATGCTCTTCAGCGCCCTGCGCGACATCGTCTACACCGAGAACGAACTCGACAGCCAGCGCATCGACCTGAGCAATTCCCAAGGCATCAGCGACTACGTGTTCCACCTGCTGCGCAACGCGCGCACCCTGCGCCCGGGCGTCGAGCCGAAAATCGTGGTGTGCTGGGGTGGCCACTCGATCAACACCGAAGAATACAAATACACCAAGAAAGTCGGCCACGAACTGGGCCTGCGCAGCCTCGACATCTGCACCGGTTGCGGCCCTGGCGTGATGAAAGGCCCGATGAAAGGCGCGACCATTGCCCATGCCAAACAACGCATTCACGGCGGTCGCTACCTCGGCCTGACCGAGCCAGGCATCATCGCCGCCGAAGCGCCGAACCCGATCGTCAATGAGCTGGTGATCCTGCCGGACATCGAAAAGCGTCTGGAAGCCTTCGTCCGTGTCGGCCACGGCATCATCATTTTCCCGGGCGGCGCCGGTACGGCCGAAGAGTTCCTCTACCTGCTCGGCATCCTGATGCACCCGGACAACGCAGGCCTGCCGTTCCCGGTCATCCTCACCGGGCCGAAGCATGCCGCGCCGTATCTGGAACAGCTGGATGCGTTTGTCGTCGCGACCCTCGGCGAAGCGGCGAAGCAGCATTACGAGATCATCATCGACGACCCGGCCGAAGTGGCGCGGCAGATGACTCAAGGTCTGAAAGCGGTGAAGCAGTTCCGCCGCGAGCGTAACGATGCGTTCCATTTCAATTGGCTGTTGAAGATCGATGAGGGCTTCCAGCGCCCGTTCGATCCAACCCACGAAAACATGGCCAACCTGAAACTGCATCGCGACCAGCCACCCCATGAACTGGCGGCCAATCTGCGTCGGGCGTTTTCCGGGATCGTCGCCGGTAACGTCAAGGACAAGGGCATTCGCCTGATCGAAGAGCACGGGCCGTATCAGATCCGTGGCGATGCGGCGATCATGCAGCCGCTTGATGCACTGCTCAAAGCCTTCGTCGCCCAGCACCGGATGAAGTTGCCGGGTGGCGCGGCGTATGTGCCTTGCTATCGCGTGGTTGCGTAATTTCAAGTCGTAACGCACACCCAATGTGGGAGCTGGCTTGCCAGCGATAGCGGTCTTTCATTCAACAGAGACGTTGAATCAGATGACGCTTTTCGCGAGCAAGCTCGCTCCCACAGGATTTATGGTGTGGCGCAAATTGTAGTCACAACCTCAATCCCCCTGTGGGAGCGAGCCTGCTCGCGAAGAAGCCCGAAAGAACACATCAATCTTTCGGGCTATCTACCAACCGCCGAGCCAACGCTTTAGCCTGCGCAGCGACGTCCGTCACCGCCGTACTTTCCCACCACATCCCGCGCAACGGCGGGCCCATGGCAAACAACCGAGCGCTCACCTGCCCTTCGGCATTTACCACTGCGCCGTCCTTTGCTGTGATCCCCAGCGCCAGCGGCCCCGGTTGCACCAGTCCCCGCGCCAGCAATTGCTGCGGCAACGGTCGTGCGACTCGCCGCCAATCGTATTCAATGCCGCTGGAGTTGATCAGCGCCGCACCGCTCACTGTAGATGTTTCAGTCTCACCCCGCGGACGGATGCGGATGGTCACAGCATCGCCCGCGCCGGGCTCAATGCCCTTGAAAGACGCGGCGTGAATGTGCAAGCGCCCTTGCTTGTGCAGCCGTTCGATCAACTCGGCGCTCAGTGGCGGCGAACGATGGTGATGACTTTCCCACCATGGCCGTACATGCCGTACGAATTGTCGACGCTGCACGTCAGTCGCCTGACTCCACAACCGCGCGATGTGCGCGCGAACCGTATCCAGCGGCGCCTGCCAGTCGATGCCTTGGGCGACTGCGTCGCGACAATGTCGACGCAACTCGCGCAGCAACTGGCGTGGCGTGCGAATGCTGTGATCTGCTGCCAGAAAATCCACCCACGCCGGCGGTTGACGGCGCACGTGCGGCAGCAGGCCATGCCGGGAGAACACCTCGATCGGCCCGCGATGCCCGGCCTGCTCCAGCGATACCACGGCATCGACCATGGTCAGACCGGAGCCGATGATCAGCACGGTGGATTGCGGGTCGAGTTCGCGCATGGCCGCCACATCCCAGGGATCGAGCGCTGCAGCGTTAAGGCCACTGGATTGCGTCTGCGGCGTGCGAGCGGCGGGAAACATGCCGGTGGCCAGCACCGCCTGCGATCCACGCAGAGTCTGGCCATCGCTCAAGGTGAGCTGCACTGAACCAGCATCAACTTGCAGGTCGACGACCTCGGCACAGAAATGTTCAACGGTCGAAACTTGCAGCGCACCCACTGCCCTGGCTTCGGCCAGACGCTGTTGCACATAGACCCCGAACAGGCCACGCGGCGGAAACAGCTCACTGACCGGCACGTCCTGCTCGGCAGATTCCGGCCAGCCGCCGCCGGCAATATGCGCGGTCAGCCACTGCGTCAGATCATCAGGATTATCCGGGTCGACGCTCATCCGCGCCGCGTTGCCGTTCAGCGTATGTCCCAACTCGACGGCGCTGTAAGCCTCACCACGTCCCAGTTCAGCACGCGGCTCGATGATCGCAATTCTTCGTTGCCCAGGCAGGCGTAACAATTGCACCGCCAGCATGGTGCCACTGAGGCCGCCGCCGATGATCAGGATGTCCGCAGGCTGCTCCATTCAGATCACCACATTACGCACGAACCGCGCAGCCACATCGCCATCGTTGCGGTAGGCATGCGGCTGATTGCTGGCGAACATGAAAAACTCTCCTTTATTGATGTGCTGCGCCTGATCGCCGAGCATCAGTGTCAGGCATCCTTCAAATACGTAGATCTGCTCGCTCCAGCCATCGGCGTCCGGTTGCGACGGGTAGACCTCGCCCGGTTGCAGGCACCACTCCCATTGCTCGACTTCGCGGCTCGCGGTAGCTTTGGACAGTAGCACGGCTCTGCTGCCGGGAATCGTGCCCGCCCAGGCAACCTCGTTGATCCGGCTCGGGTCGCGCGCATCGTGCGCCTGGATCAGATCGCTGAACGCAACGTCAAGCGCTTCGGCGACGCGATCAAGCGTGGTCAGGCTGACATTCTTTTCGCCTGCCTCGATGGCTACCAGCATCCGTCGGCTCACCCCGGATTTTTCCGCCAGTGCGGTCTGGCTCATATCCGCAGCATGGCGCAAGCGTCGAACGTTCTGGCTGACGTGTTGCAGAACGGAGGCTCGCTGAGTCAAATCTTTGTGCACTATATTGCTCACTCGGTGGGGTTGGGCAGTATACTGCGCAACGTTGGCGGCATTGTGCGGCCTCCCTTTTAATGTGCGCAAGGTCATGATGTCGCCAAACAATTCTGCGTCCCCAATCCGCTTCTCCCGCTTCAGCAAAGCCGAGTGCGTGCTGGTGCTGATCACCATGATCTGGGGCGGCACGTTTCTGATTGTGCAACATGCCATGACGGTCAGCGGCCCGATGTTTTTCGTCGGGCTGCGCTTCGCCGCAGCGGCGGCGATTGTCGCGATGTTTTCCTGGCGGCACTTGCGCGAGTTGACCTTGTTCGAAGTCAAGGCAGGGTCGTTCATCGGTGTAGCGATCATGCTTGGTTATGGCTTGCAGACGGTCGGGTTGCAAAGCATTCCGAGCAGTCAGTCGGCGTTCATTACCGCGCTGTACGTGCCGTTTGTGCCGCTGCTGCAATGGCTGGTGCTGGGACGGCGTCCGGGGTTGATGCCAAGTATCGGCATCATGCTGGCGTTTACCGGATTGATGTTGTTGTCGGGTCCTTCGGGGGCGGCGCTGAATTTCAGTCCGGGAGAAATTGCGACATTGATCAGCGCCGTTGCGATTGCTGCTGAAATCATTTTGATCAGCACTTTCGCCGGGCAGGTGGATGTGCGGCGAGTGACGGTGGTGCAACTGGCGGTGACGGCGGTGTTGTCGTTCTTGCTGGTAGTCCCGACAGGTGAAGTGATTCCGGATTTTTCCTGGTTGTTGCTGGCGACCGCTTTGGGCCTGGGCGCGGCGAGTGCGGCGATTCAGGTAGCGATGAACTGGGCACAGAAGAGTGTTTCGCCGACTCGGGCGACGTTGATCTATGCCGGTGAACCGGTGTGGGCCGGGATTGTCGGACGGATTGCCGGAGAGCGCTTGCCGGCAATTGCGCTGGTTGGGGCCGGGTTGATTGTTGCGGCGGTGATTATCAGTGAGCTGAAGACCAAGGGAAGGTCCACCGAGGCAGAAGCTGAGCTGGAGCGGGAAACGCAGGGGTGACCCGCAATCTCTTCTGGCTGCTCGCGAAAGCAGCGCACCATCGTTACCTCTGAAACAACGCCAAACACACAATTCCCAACTACTTTGTAGGATTCTGAGACATCCTCGCGTTTGGTGATCAGGGAGCTGGCACGTATGATGCTTCACAAACTTCCGCAGATTAGAAGCCTATGTCCCTGATAGTTCTACTGCTTCTGCCGTTCATTGGCAGCTGTCTGGCAGCGGTGCTGCCGCACAATGCGCGTAATGCCGAATCCCTGCTGGCGGGCCTGGTCGCTTTGATCGGTACCGTTCAGGTCGCGATGCTGTACCCGCAAATCGCCTACGGCGGCGTGATCCGCGAAGAATTCATGTGGTTGCCGAGTCTGGGGCTGAACTTCGTTCTGCGCATGGACGGCTTCGCCTGGCTGTTCTCGATGCTGGTGCTCGGCATCGGCACACTTGTCTCTTTATATGCCCGTTATTACATGTCGCCGGACGACCCGGTGCCACGCTTCTTCGCGTTTTTTCTGGCATTCATGGGCGCCATGCTTGGCCTGGTGATCTCCGGCAACCTGATTCAGATCGTGTTCTTCTGGGAATTGACCAGCCTCTTCTCGTTCCTGCTGATCGGCTACTGGCACCACCGCGCCGATGCGCGGCGCGGTGCTTATATGGCGCTGATGGTCACCGGTGCTGGCGGGTTATGTCTGCTGGCGGGGGTCATGATTCTCGGCCATGTCGTCGGCAGCTATGACCTCGACAAGGTCCTGGCCGCCGGCGATCTGATTCGCGCACATGCCCTCTACCCCGTTCTTCTGCCACTCATCCTGATCGGCGCGCTGAGCAAAAGCGCGCAATTCCCGTTTCACTTCTGGCTGCCCCACGCCATGGCGGCACCGACGCCCGTCTCGGCCTATCTGCACTCGGCGACCATGGTCAAGGCCGGGGTTTTCCTTTTGGCACGTCTGTGGCCGTCGCTGTCCGGCAGTGAGGAATGGTTCTACATCGTCAGCGGAGCGGGCGCCTGTACGCTGTTGCTCGGCGCGTACTGCGCGATGTTCCAGAACGATCTCAAAGGTTTGCTGGCCTACTCGACCATCAGCCATCTCGGTCTGATCACTTTGCTTTTGGGCCTGAACAGTTCACTGGCCGCGGTGGCGGCGGTGTTTCACATTCTCAATCACGCGACGTTCAAAGCTTCGCTGTTCATGGCCGCCGGCATCATTGACCACGAAAGCGGTACCCGTGACATTCGCAAACTCAGCGGCCTGATCAAGCTGGTTCCCTATACGGCAACACTGGCCATGGTCGCCAGCGCCTCAATGGCCGGCGTGCCGCTGCTCAACGGTTTCCTGTCGAAAGAAATGTTCTTCGCCGAAACCGTGTTCATCAACGCCACGGCGTGGGTCGAAACTACTCTGCCGATCGTCGCGACCATCGCCGGCATGTTCAGCGTGGCCTACTCCCTGCGTTTCACCGTCGACGTGTTCTTCGGCCCCACCGCCACTGACCTGCCGCACACGCCGCACGAGCCGCCACGCTGGATGCGCGCACCCGTCGAGTTGCTGGTCTTCACTTGCCTGCTGGTGGGGATTTTCCCGGCGCAGATCGTCGGGCCATTGCTCGCCGCTGCAGCGCTGCCCGTAGTTGGCGGGGAGTTGCCGGAATACAGCCTGGCCATCTGGCACGGCTTGAACGCGCCGATGATCATGAGCCTGATCGCCATGTCCGGCGGCATCCTCCTATATCTGTTGTTGCGCAAGCAGTTCAAGCTGGGCCGTTTCAAGTACCCGCCGTTGGTGGGCCGCTTCAACGGCAAGCGTTTGTTCGAGCGCAGTCTGGTCGTAATGATGCGCATCGCCCGGCGCGTCGAGCGGCGACTGGGCACCAAGCGCTTGCAGATGCAGCTGTTCCTGATGGTTTCGGCCGCCGTGCTCGCCGGTCTGATCCCGATGCTGCACAGCACGCTGACCTGGGGCGACCGGCCGAAAATCCCCGGATCCATTGTCTTCGTGACGCTGTGGCTGCTGGCGATCGCCTGTGCGCTTGGCGCCGCTTGGCAGGCGAAATATCACCGTCTCGCCGCGCTGACCATGGTCAGCGTCTGCGGCTTGATGACCTGCGTGACCTTTGTCTGGTTCTCGGCGCCTGATCTGGCGCTGACGCAACTGGCAGTCGAAGTGGTGACCACGGTGTTGATCCTGCTTGGCCTGCGCTGGTTGCCGCGACGTATCGAAGAAGTCTCACCATTGCCGAGCAGCCTGCGCAAGGCGCGTATTCGTCGTCTGCGCGACTTGCTGCTGTCGATTGCCGTCGGCGCCGGCATGGCCCTGCTGTCCTACGCCATGCTCACCCGGCAGACGCCGAACCATATTTCCTCGTTCTACCTCAGTCGCGCCCTGCCCGAGGGCGGCGGCAGCAATGTGGTCAACGTGATGCTGGTGGACTTCCGTGGTTTCGATACCCTCGGCGAAATCACCGTGCTGGCCGCCGTGGCGCTCACCGTGTTCGCCCTGCTGCGGCGCTTCCGTCCGCCGAAGGAAAGCTTGCAGTTGCCGGCCCAGCAACGTCTGCTGGCACCGGACGTGGTCACCGATCTGGTCAACCCGCGTTCGGCCAGCGACACCGCGCTCGGCTTCATGATGGTGCCGGCGGTACTGGTGCGCCTGCTGCTGCCTGTCGCCCTGGTGGTCTCGTTTTATCTGTTCATGCGCGGGCACAATCAGCCGGGCGGCGGTTTTGTCGCCGGGCTGGTGATGTCGGTGGCCTTTATCCTGCAATACATGGTTGCCGGCACGCAGTGGGTCGAAGCACAAATGAGCCTGCGGCCATTGCGCTGGATGGGCACCGGGCTGCTGTTCGCCACTGCCACCGGTCTCGGTGCGCTAGTCGCCGGTTATCCGTTCCTGACCACTCACACTTGGCACATCAGCGTGCCGTTGCTCGGTGATATCCATATTGCCAGTGCGCTGTTCTTCGACGTCGGCGTGTACGCCGTGGTGGTCGGATCAACGTTGTTGATCCTCACCGCCCTCGCCCACCAATCGGTGCGCGGCCACAAGACGGCCTCGCTGCCCAAGTCCGTCGCCAGCAAAGGAGCCGTCTGATGGAAGAAGTCATCGCAATCGCCATCGGCATTCTTGCCGCGTCCGGGGTCTGGCTGATCCTGCGCCCGCGAACCTTTCAGGTGGTCATGGGCCTGTGCCTGCTGTCATATGCAGTCAACCTGTTCATTTTCAGCATGGGCAGCCTGTTCATCGGCAAGGAACCGGTGATCAAGGACGGCGTGACCCAGGACTTGCTGCATTACACCGACCCGCTGCCCCAGGCGCTGGTACTGACGGCGATCGTCATCAGCTTCGCCATGACCGCACTGTTCCTCGTCGTATTGCTCGCCTCGCGCGGCCTGACCGGCACCGACCACGTCGACGGCCGGGAGCCTAAAGAATGATGGCGATGACTCACCTGATCGCCGCACCGATCCTGCTGCCGCTGCTGACGGCTGCGATCATGCTGATGCTGGGCGAAAAGCATCGGCCGCTGAAGGCGAAAATCAACTTGTTCTCCAGCCTCCTCGGCCTGTTCATTTCAGTGATGCTGCTGCAATGGACGCAGACCACCGGCGTACCCGGCTCCATCGGCGTGTATCTGCCGGGCAACTGGCAGGCACCGTTTGGCATCGTCCTGGTGGTAGATCGCCTGTCGGCACTGATGCTGGTGCTGACCGGCGTCATCGGCGTCAGCGCGTTGCTGTTTGCCATGGCCCGCTGGGACGGCGCCGGCTCAAGCTTTCACGCTCTGTTTCAGATCCAGCTGATGGGCCTGTACGGCGCGTTCCTGACCGCGGATCTGTTCAACCTGTTCGTGTTCTTCGAAGTGTTGCTCGCCGCGTCCTACGGTTTATTGCTGCACGGCTCTGGCCGGGCGCGGGTATCGTCGGGGTTGCATTACATTTCGATCAACCTGCTGGCATCGTCACTGTTTTTGATCGGCGCTGCGTTGATCTACGGGGTGACCGGCACGCTGAACATGGCCGATCTGGCGATGAAGATCCCGCTGGTGCCGGAAGCCGACCGTGGCTTGCTGCACGCTGGGGCAGGGATTCTAGCGGTAGCGTTTCTGGCCAAGGCTGGCATGTGGCCGCTGAACTTCTGGCTGGTGCCGGCATATTCATCCGCCAGCGCGCCGGTGGCGGCGATGTTTGCCATCATGACCAAGGTCGGCGTCTACACCCTGCTGCGCTTGTGGACCCTGTTGTTTTCCGGCCAGGCCGGCGCCTCGGCATTCTTCGGCGGCGACTGGCTGATTTACGGCGGCATGGCGACCATGGCTTGCGCAGGGCTGGCGATTATCGCCGCGCAACGCCTGGAGCGCATGGCCAGCCTGAGCATTCTGGTGTCGGCGGGGATCCTGCTCTCGGCGATCGGCTTCGCCCAGCCGAACCTGATCGGCGCTGCGCTGTTCTATCTGGTCAGCTCGACCCTGGCGCTGAGCGCATTGTTCATGCTCGCCGAACTGATCGAGCGCTCGCGCTCGGCCAACGAAATTCCGCTGGAAGACGAAAGCGAACTGCTGCCGCGTCCACAGGAATCGCTGCAACCGCCCAAGGGCATCAACCTCGACGACGAGCAGAAAGCCGTGGTCGGCCAAGTCATCCCGTGGACCATGGCCTTTCTTGGTTTGAGCTTTATTGCCTGCGCGCTGTTGATCATCGGCATGCCACCGCTGTCCGGATTTATCGGCAAGCTCAGCCTGATCGGGGCATTGCTCAACCCGTTGGGACTTGGCACTGCGGCGCCGCTGCCTCCCGGCGCATGGGGATTGCTGGCGCTGTTGATCCTGACCGGTCTGGCCTCGCTGATGGCCTTCTCGCGCCTCGGCATTCAGCGCTTCTGGACGCCGGAAGAGCGCCCGTCACCATTGCTGCGCAAACTCGAATGCGCGCCGATTTTCCTGCTGCTCGGGCTGAGCATTGCCCTTACGTTCAAGGCTGAACCGCTGCTGCGCTACACCCAGGCCACGGCCGATGCGCTGAACAATCCGCAGCAATATGTGTTCGCAGTTCTAGGCACTCGGGCGGTGCCGAGCCCGCAAGCCAGAGCCGACATGCTCGAGGTGCAGCCATGAATCGATTGTTCCCGGCACCGTGGTTATCGCTGGCCCTGTGGATTCTGTGGCTGACCCTGAACCTGTCCGTCAGCCCGGGCAATCTGCTGCTCGGTGCCGCGCTGGGTTTCGCTGCGCCGCTGATGATGCGCAAATTGCGGCCGAAACGTGCGCGCATCCGCAACCCCATGGCCATCCTGCGTCTGTTCTTCCTGGTCGGCCGCGACGTCATCATGTCCAACCTGATCGTCGCCTGGGGCGTAGTCAACGCGGGACGTCGTCCGCCCAACTCATGCTTTATCAAGGTGCCTCTGGACTTGCGCGATGCCCACGGTCTGGCGGCACTGGCGATGATCTGCACCGTGGTGCCCGGTACTGTATGGTCGGAACTGGCGCTGGACCGCAGCGTTCTGTTGCTGCACGTCTGGGATCTGCACGACGAAGCGCAGTTCATCGAGCACTTCAAAAGCACTTACGAGCGACCGTTGATGGAGATTTTCGAATGAGCCCATTGCTGTCGAATGCGATTCTGCTGACGCTGTTTCTGTACTGCGTGGCGATGGCGGCGACCCTGGTGCGCCTTTTCAAAGGCCCGTCAGCTCAGGATCGGGTACTGGCGCTGGATTACCTGTATATCGTCGCGATGCTGATGATGCTGACCCTGGGCATTCGTTACGCCAGTGATACCTACTTCGAAGCGGCGCTGCTGATCGCGCTGTTCGGCTTCGTCGGCTCGTTTGCCCTGGCAAAATTCCTGCTGCGTGGCGAGGTGATCGAATGAATACCGAATTGTCTTTATGGGTCGAGATTCCGGTGGCGGTGCTGCTGGTGCTCAGCGGCGTGTTTACCCTGCTGGGCGCAACCGGATTGCTGCGCATGAAGGATTACTTCCAGCGTATGCACCCGCCAGCGCTGGCCTCGACAATCGGTGCCTGGTGTGTGGCACTGGCGTCGATCATTTGCTTTTCAGCGCTGAAGTCCGGGCCAGTGGTGCATGCCTGGCTGATTCCGATTCTGTTGGCGATCACCGTGCCGGTGACCACCCTGCTGCTGGCGCGGGCGGCGTTGTTCCGCAAACGTATGGCCGGGGATGATGTGCCGGCCGAGGTGAGCAGTCGTCAGACTGAAAGTGGTAACTGATGATTTTGTGGCGCCTGTGATGGCGCCATCGCTACAGTAGGAACGCGCCCTCGATTGTGGGAGCGAGCCTGCTCGCGAAGAGGCCAGTCGGGGCGTCGCCAATTCCGGATCGGCTCAAACCCACGCTACTGCCAACAACCCCGCCCCCAGCAGCGCACACAACGGCGAATACACCCAGGTATCCAGCCGCGCAAATCGCGAATCCTTCACTTCCTTGAAGAACCCGACCAGATTCGAATCACCGATCGCCCGAGCGAACATCAGCAACGCGATCGCGCTGATCACCCATTGCAGTGCCTTGTGCTGCACCGCCGGCACGCCCCAACCGACCCGCATACAAACCAGCGCCGCAATTATCAGCAGCGCAGCGGCGACTGCCAGCGTCAGCCAGCCTGAGGGCTTGAAGGCCGGGCGTACCGTGGCGACGAGGCCCGACACCGGCACCTGCGGCACCACCACCGCAGCCGCCCATTGCCCACCCAACGCCCAATACACATGCATCAGGCCGATTGCCGCGAACACAGTCACCAGCCATTGAGCCAACACAAAGGTCATGGTTGAAATCCTTCAAAGGGATTTGAACAAACCATCGTAGTCGGATTTTTTGGCCGTGCACGACCGGTCGGCGGTGCACGGCGTTGACCGCGTTATTTCAGATCAGCCGTCACCTTGTCGGCCACATCCTTGGGCAGCCACGCCTGCCACACATCCGGATGCGCCTTCATGAACGCGACCGCCGCCTCACGAGGCGCGGTGTGCTTGTCACTCATATCCGCCAATGCCTTGTTCAGTGGCTCGATGGGAAAATCGACCTTGCTGAAGAATTCGGCAATTTGCGGGTTCTGCTTTTGAAACGGCGTAGACACGCCAATCGACAGTTTCGATGCCAGCGAGCGGGTTGGTTTCGGATTGGGATTATCGGCGTCTGTCAGCGTCTTCCACGCCTCGGCATCGAACGGCGGCTCTTCCAGTTGCACCAGTTTGAATTTGCCAAGCAGTGGCGTCGGCGACCAGTAATAGAACAGCACCGGTTTGCCGCGACGGATCGAAGAGCTGATCTCGGCATCCAGCGCAGCGCCGGAACCGCTGCGGAAGTTGGTGTAGTCGTCCTGCAAGCCATACGCCGTGAGCTTCTGCTTGTTTACCACTTCCGAGGTCCAGCCGATCGGGCTGTTGAGGAAACGCCCTTTGCCCGGGCTTTCCGGGTCCTTGAATACGTCCTTGTATTTCTTCAGATCAGTGACACTGCGCAGATCCGGCGCCAACGGTTTGATGCCTTTGGCCGGGTCGCCCTTGATCACGTATTCCGGCACCCACCAGCCTTCAGTGGCGCCCTTTACCGTATCGCCCAGACCGACGACCTTGCCCTCGGCTTCGGCCTTGACCCAGACCGGACTGCGCCCGGCCCACTCCTCGCCAATCACCTGGATGTCATTATTGGCCAGCGCGGTCTCAAGGGTAATCGTGGTACCCGGCAAGGTATCGGTCGGCAAGCCGTAGCCTTTCTCGACGATCACCCGCAGCACCTCGGTGATCAGGCTGCCGCTTTCCCAGTTCAGGTCGGCAAAGTGGATCGGCGCCTGTGCCGCCTGCAGCGATTGCGCTGACGTCAGCAAACCAAAGGTGGCCACGCTGGCGGCCAGTAACCGTCGAAATCCGTTCATGCATCACACCTCGTGCTGTTCACAGCAATGGCAGTTGGCCTGACAGAAACGCAAGCCTCTGAATGACTCAGTCAACTGACTTTAGCCGAGGTTCCTGCTTTTTCCGGGGTCCGCTGCGTGCGAGGTTACGTTTCAGACTTTTCCTGCAGGCTTTGCAGCTCACGTCTGACCATGCTGGCGTATGCCGCCGGTTGCAATGCGTAGAGCTGCGAAGCCACCCAACTCAGCCAGGCACCTTGCAGTTCGGCCTTGCGGGCGAACAGGCGCTGAGCGTCTTCGCGTGCGCTGTCGAGATTTTGCGAATGGAAGTGCGCGCGGCTCACTCGCTGGCCTTGAAGGAAATCAGTTCACCTTTGCGCCATTTGGCAGCCTTGGCGGTGACGGCTTTCAAGGTTTTGGTCAGGCCTTCCTGCAATTGTTCATTGGCGGCGAACACCGTGACGACGCTATGACCTTCCTTGAACAGAATCGCGTGACCGTCGGCCGTACTGACAAATGCGTAGTCGCCCAAGCCGTAAACCGTGAGTTTGATGTCGCGAAAGCGAATGTCCATCTTGCCGCCTTCACGGCTGGGCAACACTGACGCGATGAAATGGTCGCCAACCTTGAGTTTGAGCCCCGGTTTGTCATCGACTACCAATGCACTTTCGGTATCGATTTCGGCGATGTAAATGCCTTCGGCGTTTTGCTCGGTGATGTAAACAAAACGTGATTGGAATTGCTTGACCAGCTTTGCACGCAAATCACCCAGCACGAACAAAGCATGCATATCGAGGTTACTGACTGCCAAAGAAACATCCCCACATTTGAAAAACCGTGCAGCGGAAAACACGCACGGCAAAAAACGGCAATGCCGATGAAAACTGCAAAATCACTCAAAAACCCGAAGCGAGCGAAGCGCTCTTGATCGCAAGGTTCGTAGACTACTGGATTGTCATTAGTGAAACCCGCTCCGAAATCGGCAAACCTTGAAGGAAAAAGCCTCAAGTGCGACTGGAGCAAATCTGACTACGAACTTCAGGGAAATTTCTCACGAAAAAAAGCACTTTTCCGACATATCGCTGGCGAAAAATTGCTTTAGATAAGCCCGGTCGTCAACAGGTACTGGCGATTCTAGAGCAGCGATGCTCCTTACGACTACCCGCAACGGCCGTTAAATCCCGGCCGACTGATGAAAAGGACTTCATATGTGCACTTTGACTCATTTTGCCACGTCGGCCGACGCGCGAATCAACACACCTCTGACGATGAAGGTTGCCGACCTAGACAACCTTCCGACATCTTCTAACAATCATCGAACCCCACACTTTCAAGTGGTGCCAGCGGGTATTGCGTTCTTTCACATCAAGGAGATATCCACGGGACGTGTCAGAGGTTTCCGTGGCAATCACAACGAAGCCTGCGCCCTCGCCCGCTCGCTTGAATCAAAAATCGAACTCCACGCCAGCGCCTGCCTCTGATAAGGGGAGTGAACGAACAAGCCGCACCGGCACCGACCCAGGAGTAGATGATGGAACTGCCAACCGAGCTTAACCTGACCACCCTTTTCGAACAGCTGGGCCTGCCCTCGGATGAAGCGTCGATCAATGATTTTGTCGAAGCACATCCGCTGGATCCGGACACTAAACTCATCGATGCCGACTTCTGGTCACCCCAGCAGGCGCAATTACTCAAGGAATGGCTGCGGGCCGATGGCGAAGAAGCGCCGATCGTCGATGAGCTGAACGTACGTTTGCATCGCGGCAAGTAAGTACGATCAGTGCAGGCTGTCGCCGGGCTCGATGTTCAATTGTTCGAGCCAGGCAGCCTTGCACTCCTCCGCTTCATCGCGACTGGCGAAGGCTGTGCCGCGTCGCTCCCCGTTGAGCAAAACTACCCAGCAAACACTGCGCCCCATCGCACGTAAGCCGGCCGGAACACCGCTGCCGATCATCACTGCCACGTCTATCCTGCACTGCATGTGCCCTCCGAAATAATTAGCTACCTAACTAAGTCGTCAGATTAATGCTTTCCGTCGAGAGGAAACAGCAACCGCCGTGCACAGATTCATTGCGTCACCGGTAATAATCTCAGCGCGGATTCTCAGGTTTATAGCCCAGACGCAACCCGCCCCAGTGTCGGCCATTGATCATGATCGGCACCGATAAATCATGCATCAGCTCACCCGTATCGCGCGTGTAAGTCTGCAACAGCACCGGTTGCTGATGGCTGCCGCAGCGGATACCGGTGCGGTCAGCGAATTTGCGTTTGGTGCGATTATTTACCGTGTCGACCTGCACATCGCCGGTCAATGGCTGGCTGAATGCCTGGTTGTGCGTCGGTACATAACCCTGCTGCGTGCAGGCAATCGCAAAAACCAGCCCTTCATGACGCGCCAATAAAGGTTCTTGAATCGCCGGCAAGACCTGATCGGTGTATCGATCAAAGCGGGTTTGAAATTTGGCTGGTTCGGTGCCCGAAATCAGCTGGTAGCTGCGATCGAACAGGTCATCCAGGCTGATCCGCCCCTGCTCGACATCCGCCTCGAAGCGCGCCGCGATCTGGCTCGCACCTTCGCGCGCCAAGTCATAAATGCGCTGGTGATAGTCATCCAGGCCGACCTCGGCCAGGCGCTCGCTGATGGTTTCCGCCTGTCCTTCCATCTGCACAGCGGCCTCGGCGAGGCGGCGGGTCTGCTGATCGCTGATTGCCAGATCGCTGCGCATTTGCTCGATGGCGATGAACAGCGCATCAAGCTGCTCGCGATTGGTTTGCGCACCACGGGCGATTTCGCTGACCTGGGTTTCCACTCCGGCGGCAAGTCGCGCGATATTTTCCAGATGCTGACCGGTGTGCTCGACCTGTTCGACGCCGGTGTGCAGATCGCTCGACAACTCGCGAATCTGCGCCACCACTTGCGCGGTGCGTTGCTGAATGTCAGCAACCATCTCACCGACCTCACCCGTGGCCGCCGCCGTACGCGCGGCCAGTCCGCGCACCTCGTCGGCGACCACAGCGAAACCGCGACCATGCTCACCGGCCCGGGCTGCTTCAATCGCAGCGTTCAACGCCAACAGGTTGGTCTGGCTGGCAATCGACTGGATCACCAGCGTCACCCGCTGAATGTCGTCGCTGCGCACACTCAGGGCCTCGATCAATTCGCGGCTGGCGTTGGCGCGCTGACTGAGTTGCTGCATGCGCGAAATCGAGTCGAGCAGTTCGCTGCGCCCCGCCGCGCTGCTGTGATGCGCTTGGCTGGCGGCATCCAGCGCGTCGCGACTGAGCTGTGAAGTCGCCTGTTCGGTGGCGATCATCACCTCGGCGTTGCTGACGATCTGCGCCGCCGCGTCGAGTTGCGATTCGAGTTTGTTCGCCAGCGCCTTGACCGAGAACGCCACGCCGGCGGCTGACAGTGCGTTGTGACTGGTGGTGTAGGAAAGATCGCGGGTCAGTGCGGACAATGCGCTCGCACTATCGACCGGGACGGCAACAGGAGCGCTGCGCGAACGCAGGCGCGGTAGCCAGACAATCAGTATCGCCAGCGGCATGCCGAGGTAGAGCGACCACTCGGCCATAGCCATGCCGGCCAGCAACAGCATCAGGGCGATGCTTTGCAGGGTCGGCGCGATCCAGCGGTTTTTCGGCAAAAGCACTGGTGCAGGCAGCGCCGCAACCAGAGATCCATCTCTCGTCATCTTGATCACCCCACGTTTGTTCTCATTGTTGTGACTGCATTAAACGCCACTACAACGCCATTATCCATGGTCCGTTAGTCGTGGGGTCTGTGGCAGGTCAATGGAACAACGGGGGAAATAGCGCAGACGAGCAAAAACAAAGATCGCAGCCTCCCGCAACTCCATGTAGAAGCTGCCGAAGGCTGCGATCTCTTGCAGGCGCCCCCCTATTCAGGGGCCGCCATGGAATCAGGCCTGACGCTGGTGCTTGTCGATCTGCTCGTGACGCTCTTGAGCTTCGATGCAGTACTTGGTGGTCGGGCTGATCAGCAGGCGTTTCAGGCCAATGGCCTCGCCGCTGTCGTCGCACCAGCCAAAGCTGTCGTCCTTGATGCGCTCAAGGGCTTGTTCCAGTTGCGGCAGCATGCGCTGGTCGCGATCGATCGCGTTGACCAGCCAAGTGCGCTCTTCTTCAACCGAAGCCGCGTCCGCCGGGTCAGCCGGGGTGTCCAGGCTTTCGATGGCGATACGGTTTTGCTCAATGCGCTCGTGGGTTTCGACTTTCATGTTCTGCAACAGCTCAGTGAAGAAAGCGTGTTGCTCTGCATTCATGTAGTCATCTGCCGGCATAGCCAGCAACTTGTCCTTTGTCATTGATATCTCTATAAAAAAACGTGCATTAAGGCGAATAAGGGAGCGTTTCGGCGAACCGTGTCGGCCGTCGAAAAGGCATCGTTTTATTGCAAACGCCACCCGGCACTCAATTTACGAGGGGCGGCAGTCTAAGGCCCGATCAAGACCTCAGCAACTGTAAATACAGGGAATTTGTCCGACAGGACCTGGAAACTGCTCTGACACAGGCTTCACACGGCCATCGGAGTGCGTTTATAGCAAGAAATTCAGTCCAGCGGCTGTATATAGAAGACAAACGGCTAACCAACCCGCCAGCGACAGCCGGGATTATTCTCGCAAGGTGCATCGTTTCAGCCCGGCAGAGCTTACGCAGCCCTTCTATTATCAGGCCCACTGCGTGCTCAACTCGCCTGAAGGATGCTGCCCATGCCCCGCCCCGCTCTGCCGGCCACAGACGAAATTTCCTTCGCCAGCCCGCCGGTCAACGCCGAGCGCCTGCTGCAAATGATCAGCGAAGAGTACGACGCCCTGCCGCGCCAGCTCAAACGCGTCGCCAGCTACATCAGCCAGCAGAGCGAGCGAATCATGGTCGAGCGCATCAGCGATATCGCCCGCGAGTGCGAAGTGCATCCGTCAGCCATTGTGCGTTTCTCGCAACGTTTCGGGTTCAGCGGCTTCAGCGAGATGCAGGCGCTGTTCCGCAAGGCCTGGACGCACAAAACCACGCCAGCGCAAAACTATCAGCAACGCATCCGCAGCCTGATCGCCAACAACTCGCAGACCGCCAACAGCGGCGACCTGGCCCGCGAATGCATCGACGCAACGCTCTCGGGCATCGAACGCTTGGGCCGCGAACTGGACGAGGTGACGTTCGATACGGCCGTCGATCTCATCGTCAATGCCGACGACATTTACGTTGTCGGGGTCCGCCGTTCGTTCGCCGTCGCCGATTATCTGGTTTACAACCTGCAGCACACGCAGAAGCGCATTCATCTGGTTTCCGGCATCGGCGGCAGCTATCGCGAACAAATGCGCAGCGTGCGCGCCAACGATCTGGTCATCGCCATCAGTTTTGTGCCCTACGCCAAGGAAACCCAACACTGCCTGCGCTTCGCACAGCAGCAGAACGCCAATGCCCTGATCATCACCGACAGCCCTCTGTCGCCACTGGCAAAACTTGCCAACAGCGTGTTGCTGGTCAATGAAGGCAGTGCGCTGGCCTTTCGTTCGCTGAGTGCGACGCTGTGTTTGTGCCAGGCGCTGTTTGTGGCGGTGGCCTATCGGCTGGAACTGAATGTCGATGAGATTCACGAACAACCCGGATTCGACGACTGACAATTGCCTCTCGCTCGGCTAGGTTATGCGTTCCCACCGGTTCGACTTGAAGGAACGCGTCATGAAACTGATCGGCATGCTCGACTCCCCCTACGTGCGCCGCGTAGCGGTATCCGCCAAATGCTTGGGGATCGACCTCGAACACGAGTCGGTCTCGGTGTTCCGCCACTTCGAACGATTCCAGCAGATCAACCCTGTGGTCAAGGCGCCCACATTGATCCTCGACGACGGCGTGGTCCTGATGGACTCGACCCTCATCCTCGATTACCTCGAAGCCAGCTGCGGCAAAAGCCTGCTGCCAAGCGATCTCAAACAACGCGCTAAGGCCCTGCGCCTGATCGGCCTGAGCCTCGCCGCCTGCGAAAAAGCCGTGCAGCTTTACTACGAACGCAACCTGCGCCCGACCGACATTCAATATCAGCCGTGGGTCGAACGCGTCGAAGGCCAGCTCGCCGCCGCATTTACCGCGCTGGAAAAAGAACTTGAACACAGTGACTTGCCTGTCGACGGCTCCCTCGCCCAGGCCGGCATCAGCCTGGCGGTTGCCTGGAGCTTCACCGAACTCGTCGTACCCGATCAGATCGACGCAACACGCTTTGCGCGTATCGCCGAGTACACCGCCTACGCAGAAGGCACCGATGCGTTCATCAACACACCGATGAACTGATCATGAGCTCCACCGACACCGCCGCCCCGGCGTTAAAGGAAATCTTCAACGCCGAGCGCTTGCAGCACATCGCTGACGAAATGAGCGCGGTGTACCCGGCGTTCAAGGCCAAGGCGTTTGTCAAACACGCCCAGGACGGACTCGCTGAACTATCAGTGATGCAACGCATGGCGCGTGTCAGCGAAAGCCTGCATGCCGTGCTGCCGCTGGACTACGAAGATTCCCTCGAAGTGCTGTTCGAACTCGCGCCACGGCTGAACAGCGGCTTCGTCAGCATGTGCCTGCCGCATTACGTCGCGAGCTACGGCGCCCACGCGTTCGACCCCTCAATGGACGCGCTGAAGTACTTCACCACCTTCGGCTCCTCCGAATTCGCCATCCGCTACTTTTTGCGCAGCGACCTCGAGCGCTCGCTGGAACGAATGCATGACTGGACCCGAGACGAAAACCACCACGTTCGACGCCTAGCCAGCGAAGGCAGCCGCCCTCGCCTGCCATGGTCATTTCGCCTGGAAGCGGTGCAGGCTGATCCGCGGCTGGCCGCCGGGATACTGGATCGGTTGAAGGCGGACGAGAGCTTGTACGTCCGCAAGTCGGTGGCGAATCATTTGAATGACGTGACGAAGGTGCATCCGGAGTGGGTGCTGGACACGATTGAAGGTTGGTCGCTGGACAACAAGCATACGGCCTGGATTGCCAAGCATGCGCTGCGCAGTTTGATCAAACAGGGCGACGTGCGCGCGCTGACGGTGATTGGCGCAGGGGCGAAGGCTGAGGTTGAGTTGTTGGATGTGCGGGTCGAGCCGGCGGTGGTGAGGTTGGGGGAAGCGATTACTTTGTCGTTTACGGTGAAGTCCATGGTGGCGCACGAGCAAAGGCTGGTGATTGATTATGCGATTGAGTATGTGAAGGCGAATGGCGGGGTTTCGAGGAAGGTTTTCAAGTTGAAGACTCTGGGATTAGCGGGTTTCGGGACTGAGGTAGTGCGACGGAATCAAGTCATCAAGGATTTTACGACGCGCAAGCATTTTGCCGGGCGACATGGGGTGCAGGTGATGGTTAATGGGGAGGTGTTGGGGAGTGCGGCGTTTGAGGTTTTGATTTGAGGCGTGAGTTGTTTATTCACCAAAACAGCCGGTAGCGGATCAGTGCACTGGCAGCCGTGCATCGATATTGAGCGCGGCGGCACAGTGGACGACTAACGGCTTCAGCGCTTACCAACTTCCGTATGGAATGCCGAATTTCTCGATATAGCGCTTGGACTTTTCGCTGACGGGATAGGCGTAGCGTCCTTGGTTCTTACCTTGGCTAGGTCCTAGCGGTTCGATCTCCGCCTGTGCTCTCGCGACTTTTACAGGATGGTGGCATGAGTCTCTGACCCAAACCTGCACAACGCCGCCAGGCGCCAGGCCCAGATAGACCGATGAAATATAGGTACTTCGCCGCTCTGGTGTTTTCGCGCAGCGCTGCGCGACCGAAGTCCGCATCATTTGCCTGGCTTCTTCGGGTATATCTACCCAAGCCCGATAAGTTTGAGGCTCTACGATGGACTGCCAGCGAACAAAAATTCTTTTTGGGAGATCAGCGCCGACCACGGCTTTTGCGGACGCGCCCACTCCGTCCCAACCACGGGCCGATTCGGTGCCGTCTTCAGGTTGCCCGCCCGATGCCGATCCACCACCGGTACGCAGAAATGTTTTTCCCTTTATATCTTCCACAGCAGTGTCTTCAACCCAGACCTTCATGTAGTTGGGTTCGGTGAAACCGAGTTCCCACCAAGGGGATTTAGGGTCGTTTTTTGCTGACAGCGGGTCGGCATTACAACCAGCCACAAAAAGCGTACACAGCAGTACTGTAAATAACTTCATTACCAAAGCGTCCAGTCCGGTACGTGTGGGTGCTTTACTCGGATTGCATCTTCCGTGGGGGCGTTGATGTAAACAGCTCTGATGCCACTCCCATCTCTCCTGCCAAGCGGATGGTTCCAGTTGGCGGATGTGTGAATGTACTTGAGTTTGAGTATTTGCTCCTCCTCTGGCGTGGTGCTGTAGTCGCCGGAGACAAAACGATCACACATGGGCTTGAGTTCTTCAGGAACGGCGAAGTCTGGCGTCTCGGGAATGTCTTCGAAGAGAACGCCTTTGGCTCTGGCGAGTTGATGCATCACGCGCAGGCTCACTCTCGACAGTAATCCACTCACCGGACGCTTGAGTTGGACGGCCGCATAGACTCGCTTGACTCGAGGACTAAGTCGATCCTGAGGGCTGACCGGTAGCAGTAATGGCGGTGGCGTAACGATTTCGAGATTTTCGAGCGGCCAACCCTTGGCTAGCCACTGATTTCTCACATTGATCGCATCCTGGTAGATCGATGTGGTAGCGACGTCAGTATACGTACCGACCTCTAGCGTCTGCATTGGGCTAACGAGAACACACTCTTCAGCGTCCTCAAGGTAACCTCCACCCACATCGGAATGCACACCCGGCAAGACGATTTCCGGATGATCCATCGCTACTCGATTGAGAGCAAAGTTAGCCCTGCATTCATCCCGCGCAGCCAACTGCACAACGTCGGTGAAATAACGTCGGTCGAGATAGAGTTTGACCCCCGTTGCGACGGCGCTTTTTATGTTGCCCAGATTGGACCATCCAGCAATCGACGGTACCGTGTCGAACAGCCCAATGAAGCCCACGTTGATGTCGCTGTGATACTGATCAACAAAGGTCGAACTGAGGGCATCGGACATACTGCGGAGAATGTCGCCTAAAGGCCCTTGTTTGCCACGCACTATCTCGTTGGCGAAATGTCTGGCGGCTGCGGCACCGCGACTGAAGCCAAACGTGTCGAAAGTCAACGAAGCAATTTCACTACCGGGATTTTTGTCCAATACTTCAGTGATACGCTGCTCGATCACCGCGAAACAGGATTGGACTCGCCCTGCAACGCCGGTTTCACCACGTCCTGTACCGGCGCCGAATTTACTGTCTTCTTCACCTGAACGGGTACCTATACCTTCGACGTAGACCATACCGAAAGCTCTCTTTCGTGGCCCTTCTCCCTCAGCGAGTCGTGTTGCTCCATACAGTTCGCTCAGCTTCTTCACATTGCTGACATCGTTACCATAACTACTATCCGGATCACCCATATAAGGCTGGCAACTGGCGGGAATATCTTCAGGCGCAATCGGATGCTGAGCGCCACACAACAACCCCGCAGCAGAGTTGTTCGCATTGTTGCCCGTGCCATCAAAGAACACCCCGATCCTCAACGCAATCCCGATTTTCTCAGGCGCGCGCGCAGGCTCTTTCCCATGCTTCTCATACTCGGCCCAATGCTGGGCGTGTATGTCGACGGGTTTGGCTTCTTCGTAGCGATAGTTTTTCGGCGGGTTTGGAACGTAGCCACTCAATCCTTGATTCCTTCTGATCCTTGAAGAACGGCCAGAAGGGTGACAGCCGGGAGGGGGCGGTGCAAGCCGTGGCGGTGTGCCAGCCACGGAGCGTCAGTGCGAGCAGGCTCACTCCCAAAGGGGAATGAGCCTGGCTGGGGATGGCGGGTCAAATCGACCGCTGATTCACCCGCGCCATCAACTGTTCAGCGCTTTCCTTGCGCTCGGAATAACGATCGACCAGATGCGCCTGCTGCCCCCGCAGCAGCACGGTAAACTTGACCAGTTCTTCCATCACATCCACCACACGGTCGTAGAACGGCGAGGGTTTCATCCGCCCTTCTTCATCGAACTCCATGTAGGCCTTGGGTACAGAGGACTGATTGGGGATGGTGAACATGCGCATCCAGCGGCCGAGGACGCGAAGTTGGTTGACCACGTTGAACGACTGCGAGCCGCCGCAGACTTGCATCACCGCCAGGGTTTTGCCTTGGGTCGGGCGCACAGCGCCGAGTTCCAGCGGGATCCAGTCGATCTGCGCTTTGAACACGGCGGACATCGCGCCGTGGCGTTCCGGCGAGCACCAGACCTGGCCTTCCGACCACAACACCAGATCGCGCAATTCCTGCACCTTGGGATGGTCGACCGGGACGTCGTCGGGCAATGGCAAACCGGATGGGTTGAAGATCCGCGTTTCGGCGCCAAAGTGTTCGAGCAGGCGCGCGGCCTCCTCGACCAGCAAACGGCTGAACGAGCGCTCGCGGGTCGAGCCGTAGAGAAGAAGGATGCGCGGTTTGTGTTCGCCGACATTCGATGGCTTAACAGCGTCGATCAGGCTTGCGTCGAGGTTGGGCAAATGATTTGTCATGAAGCCTCCTTACAGCGTGCCGATGCGATCGAGTTCGGCTTTCAGTTGCTCACGACTGAGCGAGTGAAACGGCAGATCGAAGAAGGCTTGGCAGCGTTCACCGATGCGCATCAGAGTGGCTTGGAATGCAGCGTCGATTGCCGCTTCGTCGCCCTGCACTTCGGACGGATCTTCCAGTCCCCAATGCGTTTTCAGTGCGGGACCGAAATACACCGGGCAGGTTTCGCCGGCGGCTTTGTCGCAAACAGTGATGACGATAGCTGGCGTTTTTTTTGCGAAGGCATCGTTGCCTTTACTGTGCAACCCGTCGATGGCGATACCGTGCTTTTGCAACGTCGACAGGCTGCGCGGCAGGACCTGGCCTTTGGGAAAACTGCCGGCACTCACCGCTTGGAAACCAGCGGGAGCCAGGTGATTGAACATGGCTTCGGAAAGAATGCTGCGGCAGCTATTGGCCGTGCACATGAACAGGACTCGCATCGATGCGCTCCGTAGAAAGTGGAAGATTCAGCAGCAGGCGCGTTCGCGCACGGGTCGGCCATCCATGTTTTGCAGGCGCGCGGCGTTGTCCTTGAGCCAATCGGCATTGGCCTTGGATGTCAGCTGAAGGATTTCGCCGATCCATGCCGGCAGTTTCGGATTGAGGCGGTAATACACCCACTGGCCCTGACGGCGGTCGAGCAGCAAACCGTTACTGCGCAGTTGCGCGAGATGACGGCTGATTTTCGGCTGGCTGTCGTCGAGCGCACACATCAACTCGCAAACGCAGAGTTCACCTTGCTCGGCGATGAGCAGGATGGCGCGGACGCGGGTTTCGTCGGCGAGGCTTTTGAAGACTTCGGTGGGGGTGATCATGGTGATCGGCTCGCCATATGCGGGAAATCGAATATACGGATATCCATATATTTATCAACCCGCGAAAGCAGCCACGGTGAATAAACGTGTGGGAGCGAGCCTGCTCGCGAAGGCGGTGGGTCAGGCGAGGTTTGCGTATCAGATACACCGCTTTCGCGAGCAGGCTCGCTCCCACAGGGGGATTTGGATGCGCCAGGTTTAACCGCGTAAAAGCCCCTGCTCGGCCTCACACAACCCCACCACATAATCCCAGACCACTCGCAGCCGCACCGATTTATGCAGCTCCCGGCGGGTGCTGATCCAGTAGCTGCGCTCGATGCTTTCATCCGGCAACAGCGCCACCAGATCCGGGTCGGAAGCGGCCATGTAGCAAGGCAACACCGCAATGCCCAATCCTGACCGAGCGGCTTCCTGTTGGGCGATGACGCTGGTGCTGTGAAACACCACGCGCGGGCTGCGGCAGAAGCTGTTGAGGAACATCAGCTCCTGACTGAACAGCAGGTCGTCAACGTAACCGATCCACGCATGTCGGCCCAGGTCTTCGCGGCTGTGCAGTGGCGGTGCGTTGTCGAGGTAGGTTTGGCTGGCGTACAGCGCGAGTCGATAGTCAGTGAGCTTGCGCGTGACCAGCATGTCGGCGGATGGCCGTTCGAGGTGGATGCTGATTTCCGCTTCGCGGTTGAGGATGCTGACAAAGCGCGGTACGGCGACCAGTTCCACTTCCAGCCCCGGATAGCGCTCGAACAGACCGATCATGCGACTGGCGAGGAATTTGATGCCAAGGCCTTCGGTGACGCCGACACGGATCTTGCCCAGCGGCGCGGTGGACTGGGTGATTTCTTCCTGCGCCAGCAGCGCGACGTTTTCCATCGCCTCGGCGTGCTTGAGCAGCGCCTCCCCCGCCGGGGTCATTTCATAGCCTTGGGCGTGCTGGACGAACAGCGCCGTGCCGAGGCTTTTCTCGATCGATTCAATATGCCGCGCCACTGTCGCATGGGTGGTGTTGAGCCGGCGCGCGGCGGTGAGCAGGCGGCCGCTGCGTTGCAGCTCGAGAAAAAAGCGCAGGTCGTTCCAGTCGAACATGGCAGGTCCTTGTCAGCTGTCGTCACTTCGGGCTGTTTGAAAACGCACAGCGGCTGCGCAAAAACTAACATTCTTTTAACGAAAGCTAACAACTAGAGTGTCCGACAATAAAAACAAAAAGCGAGGTCAGGGCATGCACACGTCCCTGGATGAATTCGACTACATCGTGGTCGGCGCCGGCCCCGCCGGGTGCTTGCTGGCCAACCGGCTCTCAGCGGATCCACAGCAACGGGTGTTGCTGCTCGAAGCCGGCGGACGCGACAACTACGCCTGGATTCATATTCCTGTGGGTTACCTGTTCTGCATCGGAAACCCGCGCACCGACTGGTGCTTCAAAACCGAACAACAACCCGGCCTCAATGGCCGCGCGCTGAGTTATCCGCGCGGCAAGGTGCTGGGCGGCTGTTCGTCGATCAACGGCATGATCTACATGCGCGGCCAGGCCGGCGACTATGACGGCTGGGCGGCCGCAGGCAATCCGGGCTGGGCCTGGAAAGACGTGCTGCCGCTGTTCAAACAGAGCGAAAACCACTTTGCCGGCGGCGCTGAATTTCATGGCGATCAGGGTGAATGGCGGGTCGAGCAGCAGCGCCTGTCGTGGCCGATTCTGGATGCCTTTCGCAGCGCCGCCGAGCAAAGCGGCATCGCCAGCATCAATGACTTCAACCAGGGCGACAACGAGGGCTGCGGCTACTTTCAGGTCAACCAGAAAGCCGGGGTGCGCTGGAACGCGGCCAAGGCCTTTTTGAAACCGCTGCGCAGCCGGGCGAACCTGACCGTGCTGACCGGCGTCGAGGTTGATCGTGTCTTGCTGGAGGACGGCCGCGCGGCGAAAGTCAGCGCGCAGCATGAAGGCCAGACCAGACAGTTCAAGGCGCGCAAGGAGATTGTCTTGTGCGCCGGCTCGGTCGGCTCGCCGAGCATTCTGCAGCGCTCCGGGATCGGTCCGCGGCCGCTGCTCGAACGCTTAGGGATAGGCGTGATTCATGAGCTGCCGGGGGTCGGCGGCAACCTGCAGGATCACCTGCAACTGCGCCTGATCTACAAGCTGGAAAACGCCCGTACCCTGAACCAGATCGCCGGCAGCGTGTGGGGCAAGATGGGCATGGGCCTGCGTTATCTGTACGACCGCAGCGGGCCGTTGTCGATGGCGCCGAGTCAGTTGGGCGCGTTTGCCCGCTCCGGTCCCGAGCAAACCTCGGCGAACCTGCAATATCACGTGCAACCGCTGTCGCTGGAGCGCTTTGGCGAGCCGTTGCACAGCTTCCCGGCGTTCACCGCCTCGGTGTGCGACCTGCGCCCGCAGAGCCGTGGGCGCATCGAGATTCGCTCCGCCGATCCGCAAGCGGCGCCGCTGATCCAGCCCAATTACCTCAGCCATCCAGAAGATCTGCGCGTCGCCGCCGATGCGATTCGCCTGACTCGGCGCATCGTCAGCGCCCCTGCCCTGCAAGCGTTCAAACCGGTCGAATACCTGCCCGGCGACAGCTTGCAAAGCGAAGAACAATTGCATGAAGCGGCGGCGAAAATCGGCACGACGATTTTCCATCCGGTCGGCACCTGCCGCATGGGCAACGACGGTGACGCAGTGGTCGATGCGCAATTGCGCGTGCATGGCGTGCCGGGTCTGCGCGTTGCCGATGCGTCGATCATGCCAAGAATTACCTCGGGCAATACCTGTTCGCCTACGCTGATGATTGCCGAGAAGGCGGCACAACTGATTTTGTCCAGATCTGCAGATATCTCCCCTGTGGGAGCGAGCCTGCTCGCGAATGCGGTAGCTCACTCAGCCTAGAAGTTGACTGACAAAAAGCTTTCGCGAGCAGGCTCGCTCCCACAGGAATCATCACCAGACTCAGGCATCGCGCATCACCGGACACGCAACACCAGTGGAACAACAAAAACAATCACTGTGAGGGATACCGATATGTCAGAACACGTTCAGCCGCTGGACGCTGCGGGCAGCGCCGAGACCAGCAACGCCACGCAGAAAGTCATCTTCGCCTCGTCACTCGGGACGGTGTTCGAGTGGTATGACTTCTTCCTCTACGGCGCCCTCGCGGCGGTGATCAGCAAGCAGTTTTTTGCCGGGGTCAACGACACCACGGCATTCATCTTCGCGCTGATGGCGTTCGCCGCCGGCTTCATCGTACGGCCGTTCGGCGCGTTGGTGTTCGGCCGTCTGGGTGACATGATCGGACGCAAATACACTTTTCTGGCGACGATCATTCTGATGGGCGTGGCGACGTTCTGCGTCGGCCTGCTGCCGACCTACGCCAGCATCGGCATCGCCGCGCCGATCATTCTGGTGGTGCTGCGCATGCTTCAGGGCCTGGCGCTCGGTGGCGAATACGGCGGCGCGGCGACCTACGTGGCCGAGCACGCGCCCATCGGCAAACGCGGCTTCCACACCAGTTGGATTCAATCCACCGCGACCCTCGGCCTGCTGCTCTCGCTGCTGGTAGTGCTCGGTTGCCGCTACTTCACCGGCGACCAGTTTGAAGTCTGGGGCTGGCGCATTCCGTTCCTGCTGTCGATCGTGCTGCTGGGCATCTCCACCTGGATTCGCCTGAGCCTGCACGAGTCGCCGGCCTACCTGAAAATGAAGGAAGAAGGCAAAACCTCGAAGGCGCCGATCCGCGAATCCTTCGGCAAATGGGAAAACCTGAAAGTCGTGCTGATCGCGCTGTTCAGCATCAACGCCGGGCAAGCGGTGACCTTTTACGCTGCACAGTTCTATGTGCTGTTCTTCCTCACCCAGTTCCTGAAAATGGACCCGGCGGTGGCCAACAGTCTGCTGATCATCAGCGTGGTGATCGGCGCGCCGTTCTTCATCTTTTTCGGCTGGCTCTCGGACAAGGTCGGACGCAAACCCGTGCTGATGCTCGGCCTGCTGCTGGCGACCGCACTGTACTTCCCGATCTTCAAGTCCTTGGCCCACTACGCCAACCCGGCGATCGATCAGGCCAGCCGTCAGGCGCCGATCACCGTCCTCGCCGACCCCGCCACTTGCACCTTCCAGTTCGATCCGGTGGGCAAGGCCAAATTCGACAGCCCCTGCGACAAGGTCAAAACCTTCCTGGTCAAACAAGGCCTGCCCTACTCCAGCGTCGCAGCACCTGCGGGCAGCGCCGTGCAAGTGAGTGTCGGCGACGTGAAGCTGGATGGTTTCGATGAGGCGGCACTGCGCGGCGCGATCACCCTCGCCGGCTACCCGCAACAAGCCGATATGCAACAGATCAACAAACCGATGATCGTCGCCCTGATCGTCGCGCTGATCATCATCTCCGCCATGTGCTACGGGCCGCTGGCGGCGCTGATGGTCGAACTGTTCCCGACCCGCATTCGCTACACCTCGATGTCGCTGCCCTACCACATCGGCAACGGCTGGTTTGGCGGCTTCCTGCCGACGGTGTCGTTCGCGCTGGTGGTGTACACCGGGGATATTTTCTACGGGCTGTGGTATCCGGTGCTGATCACCGGGGTGAGCCTGGTGGTGGGGATGATCTGTCTGCGTGAGACGAAGAATATCGATCTCGACAAGAACTGAAAAACCCGCTGCCACAATGGCGAGGGAAGCGATTCTCTCGCCATTTTTTGCTCAGGCGTCCGCCTTGATCACTTCGAATTTCACCTGGTCCGGATAAAACGCCACGTAGTCGCGGATCGGTGCGACGGAGACCTTCGGGTTTTCGTACGTCCACACCGCGTTGGCACCCTCATGTCCGGGCACTTGCAGGCTGAAATAGTTGGCGTCGCCCTTGTACGGGCAATAGCTGGTGTGGTCGGTGCGGGCGAAGTATTTTTCGTCGATGTCTTCGCGCGGGATGTAGTACACCGGCGGATAGTTGGCCTCATTGAGGATCAGCGCGTGGGAGGACGCGGCGACCTGGATGCCGTGGAATTTCACCAGCAGGCAGCCGCTGAGTTGTTCAACGCTGATCACGGGGCTGGGGCTTTTCATGGGGTTCTCCTGAAGACGGCGAAGAGACCGGTTCAGGTATAGCTGATGGTTGCGCAGCTCGACTGGATTACGGCCGAACGGCTAAACCTCCTGCAACGCTTTTATCTGTATATCCATACAGATAAAAGTTGCTCGCGTCGCAGACTCCAGCCATCCTGTGCGCTCCCACAAACCAACCAGCGATGGTAGCTATGCGGCTGTACCTCTGTGAAAAACCTTCCCAGGCCAAAGACATTGCGGCCGTGCTCGGCGCCAGGCGTCGCGGCGACGGCTGCTGGTTGGGGACGGACCTCACAGTGACCTGGTGCATCGGCCATTTGCTCGAAACCGCGCCGCCGGATGCCTACGACGCGCGCTACAAGCGCTGGGTGCTGGCTGATCTGCCGATCATTCCCGACAAATGGAAAATGACCGTCAAGCCGCGCACCGCCAGTCAGTACAAAGCGGTGAAACGTCTGCTTGGCGAGGCCAGCGAACTGATCATCGCCACCGACGCCGACCGTGAGGGCGAGATGATCGCCCGGGAACTGGTCGAGCACTGCCGCTATCGCGGGCCGATCCGCCGCTTGTGGCTGTCGGCGCTGGACGAGGCATCGATTCGCAAGGCCTTGGCCGCGCTGAAACCGGGAGCCGAAACATTCAGCCTGTATCACTCGGCGCTGGGCCGTTCACGCGCGGACTGGCTGATCGGCATGAACATGAGTCGACTGTTCACCTTGTTGGGCCGGCAGTCGGGTTATCAGGGCGTGCTGCCTGTGGGCCGAGTGCAGACTCCCACCCTGCGACTGGTGGTCGACCGCGACCGCAGCATCGCCGACTTCGTCCCCGTACCGTTCTGGGCAATCGACGTGGATTTGCTGCACAACGGCACGACATTTACCGCACAGTGGCGCGCACCATCAGACGTTTGTGATGATCAGGATCGCTGCCTGAATCAGGCGTTGGCGCAGCAAGCGGCAGCGGCGATCAGTAGTGCAGACAGCGCACGGGTGATCAAGCTGAAAACCGAGCGCATGCGCGAAGTCGCGCCCCTGCCCTTCGATCTCGGCACCTTGCAGGAAGTCAGCTCGAAAAAGCTTGGCCTTGGCGCGCAGGAGACCCTCGACATCGCCCAGGCCCTTTACGAAACCTACAAAGTCATCACCTATCCGCGCAGTGATTGCGGCTTTCTGCCGTTGAGCCAATACAGTGAGGCGCCATCGATCCTCACCGCATTGCGTCAGGCCGATCCGAGCCTTGAAGTGTTGCAGGGTTCTCTCGAACCGCAGCGGCGCTCGCGAGCCTGGAATGACGCCAAGGTCAGCGCTCACCACGGCATCATTCCCACCATCGCCGCGAAGAACCTCGAACGTCTGACCGGCAAGCATCGCGCGGTGTACACGCTGATTCGTGCGCGCTACCTGGCGCAGTTCCTGCCCAATCACGAATACGATCGCACCCAGGCCGATTTCGATTGCAACGGGCAGGCGTTGCGCGCGGTCGGCAAGCAGATCATCGAAGCGGGCTGGAAGCGCGCATTGCCCGAAGCACTGGCACCGGCCAGGGGCCGCGAAGCCCCCGCGCCGCAAACCTTGCCGACCCTCAGCCAAGGCGTCGAATGCGCTGTGGCGAAAGTGAATCTCAAGGATCTGTGGACGCAGCCACCAAAACCCTACACCGAAGGCGATCTGATCAAGGCGATGAAGAACGTCGCCAAACTGGTCGAGGATCCGCTGCTCAAACAGAAACTCAAGGACACCACCGGCATCGGCACCGAAGCCACCCGCGCGTCGATCATTCAGGGTTTGCTAGATCGCGGTTATCTGGTCAAGAACGGCAAGGCGCTGGCGGCGACACCTGCGGCATTCAGCCTGATCGATGCAGTGCCGCGCGCGATCGCCGATCCTGGCACTACGGCGATCTGGGAACAGGCGCTGGACATGGTGCAGAGCGGCGAGATGAGTCTGGAAGAATTCGTCACCAAACAGGCCGCGTGGATGAGCAAGCAGGTCAGCCGCTGCTCAGCTCTCAGCCTGACCATCAGCGGCCCGCCGCCAGCCGGCAAAGCCGCAGCGCCGTGGAAGAAAAAGCGCAAGTCGACTGCCAGCAAAGCCGCCGGTACGCGCAAACGCACGGCGCGTCCGACGACTCGCTGAATCCCTTGAGGTTCCCTTCTCGACGTTGCTGAAACGGATCTTTTCTCATTCCAAAACAGCTTTGTCCGACAATATGTAGTGCTTGAAAATAATCACTACAAAACCGTTGACGGCATCGTTTTGCTTTTGCATGATGAAGACGTTCCCCGATCGGGAGCACTGGTAACACGCTTGAGCAAACTCGTCTGACCGCCGAGTTGTTTTTTCCGGATACACGCTGCCCACAAGGCAGATTGAAGAAGCTGACCTGGCCTGAACGTCCAGTACAAGGACGAGAAGCGCTGGCGAAAATTCTCAAGACGCTTGTGGCCGACACTGGATTGTCGTCAAGGAGCCTCCCGGTTTTCGCTGCTTCTCCTCGTTGTGACGCTATTGCGTAGCAGTTATTCAACACGACTACATGCAACAGATGCATGACCCCGTACTTCATACGGGCGAGCGCTGACGTCCTGGTTTCGGTGCCAGGGATCAACTAACCGATGGGCTACCTGTATTAGCGAATCAACTTTGAAAGATCACCAGACTGGTCAAGGGGCATAACAATGAATCTGAACAATCAACCCACCATCGAAGAACTGGCTCGTATGTTCGCGGCGCAGAAAGACAGCCACGACAGCCATATTCTCTGGATCAGCAAGTCGGGCCAGGTACACATCGACTGCCTGTCGCCCCACGCTGGCGAAGAGGAATTCGACCGCAACCACCAAAACCTGCTGGCCCGCCTGAAGATGTACCGCCGCGGCCACGGTTATGTCGGCAAGAAGGCTGCGGCCGACAAGGACTTCATTGGCAGTGTGCTGCAGACGCTGAAACAGGCGTGGGATTCGATGCAGAATCAGAATGAAGTTCGGGTGATTGATCGGTTGTATTGAGTTGTAGGTTATTTAACTAAGGGCCTGCTTCCGATTGGGAGCAGGCCCTTTGTTGTTCTTTTGAGTTTTGCGGCGTGAGTGCCCCCGTCGCCCCTCACCCCAGCCCTCTCCCGAGGGAGAGGGAGCCGACCGAGTTGCCTCAGCTCAACCGTAGACCTGAATGACCGTGGCGATTATGAGTCAACGAAGCTCGTTCAGGTCGGAGTAACTTGACCAAACACCTCGGTCAGTCCCCTCTCCCGCTGGGAGAGGGTTAGGGTGAGGGGCTTTTCATGCCGAGCACCAGCTCCACAAACGCCAACGCCGCCGCACTGTGATAATTATTTCTGCGCCGCAACAACGCCGCGCCACGCTGTGGCGCCTCGCCTTCGACCCGCAAGCGGCGCAACGCGCGGTCTTCGCTGGCAATCGCCTCGGGCAGCATTGTCGCCAGCGGCGCATGCCGCACCACTTCCAGCAGCGTACTCACCGAATTCACTTCAATCCGCACCTGCGGCGTAATCCCGTGCTCACGGAAATACTCATCCACCAATAACCGCGTAATGAAGCCCGGCGCCAGCAAGGCGAAGTCCATTGAAGCCAATTCCGTCGACGTCAACACCGAAGGGCTGTCATAGAGCGGATGCCCAGGCCCGACCATGATCCCCAGCGTCTCGGTAAACGCCGGTATGCATTCGATATCGGCATTGCGCACCGGCGTAAACGCGATCGCGACATCCAGCGAGTCATCCGCCAGCCCTGCCTCGATGTCGTCCATCGACAACTCGAAGATCTCCAGACGAATCCCGGGAAACCGTGCCCCGTAGTCGCGCACCAGTGGCCCGACCAGATACGCCATGAACGTCGGCGTCATCGCCAGGCGCAGCGTGCCGCGGGACAAGTCCTTCACGTCGTGCAAGGCGCGCTGCCCGGCCTCCAGCTCCACCAGCACGCGCCGCGCGCACTCGATGTAAGCCACGCCGGCATCCGTCGGCTTCACCGTGCGCGAGGTGCGATCGAACAGGCTCACGCCGAGGGTTTGTTCCAGTTGCCGAATCTGTTGCGACAGGGTCGGCTGCGACACATGCAGCGCTTCGGCGGCGCGGGTGAAGCCGCCGTGATCGGCAACGGCGAGCAGATAACGCAAATGTCGCAACAGCATGAACACCCCATCTATAGGCCGGACTTATGCGAAGCATTGTATATCGGTCTTGGACGCTATGGATTGGCCGGCGCAACATTGCTTCCACACAGCAAGCCAAACCTTGAAAGGAGTGACACCATGCAACAGTCCCACGCCTACAACGACAACAGCCTGGCCCTGACCACCCGCGTTCTCGACGCCAAGGCGAAAAAAGATCTGTCGTGGCAGGATCTTGCTGACGGCGCCGGCCTCAGCCTGGCCTACGTCACCGCCGCCCTGCTCGGCCAGCATCCGCTGCCGGAAAACGCTGCTCGAGTGGTCGGCGACAAGCTTGACCTCAGCGCAGATGACGTCGCCGCTCTGCAGATCATTCCTTTGCGCGGCAGCCTCAGCGGCGTGCCGACCGATCCGACCATCTACCGTTTTTACGAAATGATCCAGATCTACGGCACCACGCTGAAAGCGCTGGTTCATGAACAGTTCGGTGACGGCATCATCAGTGCGATCAACTTCAAACTGGACATCAAGAAAGTCGAAGACCCGGAAGGCGGCTCCCGCGCGGTGGTGACGCTCGACGGCAAGTTCCTGCCGCTGCGTCCGTTCTGATGCGCCCGGCCCGCATCCTGCGTGCGGGCCATCTCATTTCTGCCACGAGGACATGCCATGAAAGCCCTGATCGACGGCTTCCTGAAATTCCAGAACGAAGCCTTCCCGCAACGCAGCGAACTGTTCAAACATCTGGCCACGACTCAGCAACCCGGCACGCTGTTCATCACCTGTTCCGACAGTCGCGTGGTGCCTGAGCTGCTGACCCAGCAAGAGCCCGGCGAACTGTTCGTGATCCGTAACGCCGGCAATATCGTTCCCTCCTACAGCCCGCATCCGGGCGGGGTCTCGGCGACGGTGGAGTATGCGGTGGCGGTACTGGGGGTGACCGATATCGTGATTTGCGGCCACTCCGATTGCGGCGCAATGACGGCGATTGCCCAGTGCAAATGCATGGATCACCTGCCCGCCGTCAGCGGCTGGCTACAGCATGCCGAGTCGGCGAAGGTGATGAACGAAGCGCGCGTGCATGGCAGCGACGCGGCGAAATTGAGCTCGATGGTGCGCGAGAACGTGATTGCGCAACTGGCAAATATTCAAACTCATCCGAGTGTGCGCCTGGCGCAGGAGCAAGGGCGGCTGAATCTGCATGGCTGGGTGTATGACATCGAGACCGGCTCGATCGACGCGCTGTCGAACGACCGCCGCACGTTTGTGCCGCTGGTCGAGCAACCTGAGACTTGCGCGATCAGCGCTAAGACTTCCAACGCAGCCTGACGCCCCGGCCGATGATCGTTCCCACGCTCCGCGTGGGAACGCAGCCCGTGACGCTCTGCGTCACTGGACGCGGAGCGTCCCTAGAGGCATTCCCACGCGGAGCGTGGGAACGATCAGATCAAAAGATCGCAGCCTTCGGCAGCTCCTACACGGCGCGGTCCGGGTTTCAAGTCAGCGTTTCACCGTGAGATCAACCTGAGTCATCCGGCTACGCACGGTAAACACGCCATCCCCGGAAAGAATCGCACTGCGCGCAAACAGGCGCCCGCTCTCCCAGTTCGAAAGACCCAGCTCAGGCTTGTTCAACGCGTACTGACCATCGACCCATCGGGTGATGCCGTTGCCTACGAACGGCGCATTCACTGCGTTGTAGAAACGTTCCTGAACCGCCGCATCCGCGCTGATCAACGACACGGTGAATTGCGGGCTGTAACGGTTGAAGAGCGCAATCGCCTGATCCAGATCGTCAACAATCATCAGGCTGACTTCCGGGGTTTCTTCCCATTCCCACTCGCGGCCCAGCTCCGACTCGGGCAAAGACTCGGCCAGCGCTTCGGTCTGGTAACCCTCGGCGCGATAAACCTCGACCGTTGCGTTTTGCCATTCGCTTGGCAGGCAACTTTCACTGCCCGCGACGATGTGCAATTTGCAGCCTTGGCCGCGCGCAGTACCGGCGTCTTTCAAGGCATCGAGGAACAGCGGCACCAGCTCATCGGCGCGTTCGCGCTGAATCAGGCAGACGTTCAGGGTGTTGCAGACCTTGCGGTCCAGCGAGTTGCGCACCACTGCCGCGAAGCGAGTGGCGTCGGCGTCACGGTCGGCGATCAGCCACGCGCCGCCGGTGCCGTGCAGGCTGACGGCAGTGCCGGCCTGCTGGGCGATGCTGCCCAACTGACTGACCGCACGGCCCGAGCCGCGCGCCACCGCCAGCGACAGACGCCGGTCGGCGAACATCGCCCAACCGGCGGCGTGATTGACGCTTTCAACCAACGACACCGCGCCAACCGGCAAGCCGGCTTCGGCCAGTGCCGGGTTCAAGGCGTGAGTGACGATGGCTTGCGCAGTGCCCAACGCATCGCTGCCGATGCGCAGCACAGCCGTATTACCGGTGCGCAACACCCCGGCGGCGTCGGCAAATACGTTGGGTCGGCCTTCGAAGACAAAGGCGACAATGCCCAGCGGCGAGACCACTTGCTCAACCTTCCAGCCATCGTGCTCGACACTGCTGATCACTTTGCCCCGGGTCGGTGGCGCATCACGCCAGGCGCGCAGCCCGGCGATCATGTCGCGGCGCATGCGTTCATCAGCGAGCAAGCGTGTGGTCGAGCGGCCGCGTGCCTTGGCTCGCTCCATGTCGGCGCGGTTGGCGGCTTCGATCTGCGTCCAGCATTCAGGGTTTTCCAGGCGCTGAGCGAATAGATCGAAGAACCGGCTGATGGCTTCATCGGAGACCGCCGACAACGCTGTGAATGCCGCAGCCGCACGCTCGATTGCCACCGAGGCGGCCTGTTGATCGGCCACGGGGATCAGCAACAACTCGCCACTGACCTGCTCGACCAGCAGATGGTCACCGGGCTGAAACCGCGCGGCCAGTTCGGGGCTGACCACGGTGACGCGGTTACCGGCGAAAGGGATCGGCGTGCCAGCGACTAGACGTTCGAGCGCAAGAGACATGAAGCGGATTCACCATGCAGAGGGCGGCCGGAAAATGTATAGAACACGATCCTGCAAAGCAACACTGCACCCGGGGGGAGCGAGCCTGCTCGCGAAAGCGGCCAGTCAGACGACATCGATGCTGAATGTACCGGCCTCTTCGCGAGCAGGCTCGCTCCCACACTGGAAATCGTGGTGTGTCTTCAGAACACCGACCAGCCAATCCGCGAGCTCAGCAACTCCAGCGCCGCCATCCCCGCCAGCGAGTTGCCGGCGGTATTCAGCTCCGGCGACCACACGCACACACTGAACTGCCCCGGCACCACCGCAACGATGCCGCCGCCGACCCCGCTCTTGCCCGGCAGGCCGACGCGATAAGCGAAGTTGCCCGCCTCGTCATACAGACCGCTGGTGGCCATGATCGAATTGACCTGCTGGGTCTGGCGGCGCGTCAGGATCTGCTCGCCGCTGTGCTTGCAGAACCCGTCATTGGCCAGAAAGCAGAACGCCCGGGCCAGATCGATGCAGTTCATGCGCAGCGCGCAGTGGCTGAAATAGCTGCGCAACACCGCTTCGACATCGTTGTGAAAGTTGCCGAAAGACTGCATCAAATACGCCATCGCCGCATTGCGCGCGCGGTGCTGGTATTCGGAGTCGGCGACCTTGCCGTCGATCATGATCTGCGGGTTGCCCGACAGGCGTCGGACGAAGTCGCGCATCGACAATGTCGGCGCAGCGAAGCGCGACTGGTTGATGTCGCAGATCACCAGCGCCCCGGCATTGATGAACGGGTTACGCGGGCGGCCGCGCTCGAATTCCAGTTGCACCAGCGAGTTGAACGGCTGGCCAGAAGGCTCGTGGCCAAGCCGTTCCCAGATCGCTTCGCCGGAGTGATCGATGGCCTGCACCAGGCTGAACACCTTGGAAATACTCTGCACCGAGAACGGCGTTTCAGCGTCGCCGGCGCAATACATTTCGCCGTCGTTACTGTACACGGCGATGCCCAACTGGTTGGCCGGCACCGTGCCGAGGGCGGGAATATAGTCAGCAACTTTGCCCTGCCCGATAAGGGGCCGGACCGCGTCAAGGATCTCGTTCAACAGCGCTTGCATGCCGGGTTCCGAAAGTCTCGCCCCATGGGATCGCGGGGACACTGGGGCTAGACGCTGCGCCCGCCGGTCGCATCACACCGGCAAGCATCAGGCAGAATGTTCTAGGCTGAAGCGGACCATTAGACACCGGAGAGCACCATGCACCTCGAAGGCTCCTGCCATTGCGGCGAAGTCACGTTCAGCCTCGACAGCGCCCATCCTTATCCCTATCAACGCTGCTATTGCTCGATCTGCCGCAAGACCCAGGGCGGCGGCGGTTATGCGATCAACCTTGGCGGCGACGCGACCACTCTCAAGGTTCGCGGACGCAAAAACATCAGCATCTATCACGCGAAGATGAAAGCTGAAGGCGATAAACGCGCCCATCGCAGCAGCGCCGAGCGCCACTTCTGCTCACTGTGCGGCAGCGGCCTGTGGCTGTTCAGCCCGGAGTGGCCAGAGCTGATTCATCCATTCGCCTCGGCGATCGATACGCCGCTGCCGGTGCCGCCGGAACGCACACATCTGATGCTAGGTTCGAAAGCGCCGTGGGTTGAAGTCGAGGCGAAGCCGAAGGATCAGCAGTTTGATGTATATCCCGAAGAATCGATTGCCCAGTGGCATGAGCGACTCGGTGTAACTCGCTGAACACCCGCCCTTCGCGAGCAGGCTCGCTGCCACATTTGGATTGCGATCACCTGTGGGAGCGAGCCTGCTCGCGAAGGGGCCGGGTCAGGCAATATCAATCAGTCCAGATGCGCCCAAGTCATCCTGAACAGCGCCCCACCCCACACCGAATCGCCAACTTCAACCTGCCCGCCATGGGACTGCGACACCCGCCGCACCAGCGCCAGGCCCAACCCAAAACCACCGGTGCGCCGATCCCGGCTGGCATCCAGTCGGGAAAACGGTTCGAAGATTTTCTCCCGTCCCTCCAGCGGCACGCCCGGGCCGTCATCACTCACCCGCACTTCATAGTCATCGCCATTGCGCAGCAGCGACACCTCGACACGCTGTTCGGCATAGCGAATGGCATTGCGCAAAAGGTTGATCACCGCCCGCGCCATGAAGCGCGGTTCGATGCTTACCGTGTCGACCTGGCAACCGGCGATCGACAACTGCACCCCCACTGCTTCGGCTTCAAGCGCCACACTGCCGACGACGCTGTCGAGCCAATCGGCTGCGTGAATATTTTCCCGTTTGATCACCGTCGCGCCATGCTCCAGGCTGGCGTAGGTCAGCAATTCCGAGACCATCTCCTCCAGCTCACCAAGGTCGGCATACATGTCGGCGATCAGCTCGCGATTCTGGCTCGCGTCCGGTTGCTGCTTGAGCTGATCGAGCTCAAACGAAAGCCGCGCAATCGGTGTGCGCAATTCGTGGGACACCGCGTTGGTCAGTTCGCGCTGGTTGGCGATCAAGCCCTCGATGCGCGCCGCGATCAGATTGAAGTGCTCGGCCAGATCGCGGATGTTCGAGCGCCGCGACAACTGAATGCGCACCGACAGATCGTTGTCGCCGAAACGCTCGGCCGCCAGCCGCAGCTTTTCCAGGTCGCGCCAGTGCGGGCGCACCCAGAAAAACAGAACGATGCCGATCAACACCGCGAGCATCATGTACGCCGCGGTGATGTAGAACGGCATCAGGCTCGGCTCTGGCGGCAGCTTGATGCTGAGCAGCTGCGAGCCGCCATCGATGTTGCTGATGAACTGCGTGTAATCGTCGCGGATCACCAACAGGTTCCGCGCGAGCTCGGCTTTTTCCTGCGGTGTCAGGGCCAGTTGATCGGCCTCGACCAGACCCAGCGACAGACCGTAGTGCGCACGCAATGAATCGAGTTTCTGTTCACGCTCGGCGCCTTGGCGGCCTTGCAGATGATCGACCAGCGACCACGCCTGACCACGCACGGCTTCACGGTTGTAATCCTGCGTCTGGCTGTCGAGCAACGCGTTGAAGGTGTGCTCGACCGCCTGCAAGGCCAGCACCAGACCCACCGTCATCACCAGAAACAGGCCGAGGAACAAGCGCAGCATCTACAGCTCCCACGCGAACGGATTGAACAGATAGCCCTTGCCCCACACGGTCTTGATGCACACCGGCTCGCGGGGATTGTCCTTGAGCTTGTTGCGCAATTTGCTGATGTAGACGTCGACGCTACGGTTGAGGCCGTCGAAGGCAATGCCGCGCATGCGATTGAGAATGTCATCGCGGGAAAGAATCTTGCCTGCCGCGCTGGCAAGCAACCAGAGCAATTCGAACTCCATGGTGGTCAGCTCGATCAGCTCACCGGTCAGGCGCACTTCCCGGCAACTGCGGTCGATGCTCAATTGCCCGAACTCGAGAAAACTCACCACGCCGCTGTCCGGCGTCTGCCGCCGTTGCAACGCCCGCAGCCGCGCGAGCAATACCGGCGGTTTGATCGGTTTGATCACGTAATCGTCAGCGCCGGACTCCAGACCGAGAATGTGATCGAGATCGTCTTCCTTGGCCGTGAGGATCACGATCGGCGTGTCCGAAACACTGCGAATTTCCCGGCAGACCTGCAAACCGCTCTGCCCCGGCAACATCAGGTCGAGCACCAGCACTTTCGGCTTGAATTCCAGGAATGCAGCCATGGCCAGATCACCGCGATGCACCGTGCGCACCTCGTAGCCGTGTTGTTCTAGAAAGTGTGCGATCAGTGCGGCGAGACGCTCATCGTCTTCGACCAGCAGAACTTTGCCGAAACCCAGGTTATCCATAACAACCGTTGCCAAGCCAAACGTGGAAGGGCCGATATTATGCTGGCATTCATCGAACAGGCGATGACGGCAGACAGCAAAAACCGGCCACTCGGGCCGGTTTTCGGTGATGTTTCATACTCTTAAGAGTTTTTAACAAATTCAGGCGGGCACACCGCTGTGGAAACGGAATTCCTCGTCCGGCGATTCGATCAGTTCCTGCTCGGCCGCACGGACGCGCTCGATCACCTGCGCGACATCCTTGGCATCACCATACTGATAGGCCAGTTTCAGATAACCCTGAAAGTGCCGCGCCTCGCTTTTCAGCAAACCGAAATAGAACTTGCCCAGTTCTTCGTCCAGATGCGGCACCAATGCTTCAAAGCGTTCGCAACTGCGCGCTTCGATGAAAGCACCAACCACCAGCGTATCCACCAGTTTCACCGGTTCGTGGCTGCGCACCACCTTGCGCAGGCCCGAGGCGTAGCGGCCGGCGTGCAGCTGACGCAACTCGATCTTGCGCCGTTTCATGATGCGCATGACTTGCTCGTGGTGCACCAGTTCTTCCCGGGCCAGGCGCGACATCATGTTGATCAGGTCGACATGGGCGTGGTACTTGGCAATCAGGCTCAGCGCCGTGCTGGCGGCCTTGAACTCGCAGTTCTTGTGATCGATCAGCAGGGTTTCCTGATCGGCCAGTGCCGCCTGGACCCAGGCGTCGGGCGTGCGGCAGCCAAGGAATTCGTGGATTTCGGGAAGGATCATGGGGCTCACGGTAAAAGGTGTTCGAGCGAAGGGCGCCGATTATACCGGCCTGCCCGCAGACCACCAGCGGCGGCTGTTGATATGCATCAAGTCGCAGACGTTCGGGTAGCAACTATAGTTGTGCAACGCCGTGCCTTTTCTTTGCTGGAGACTCCGCTCATGCAAGCCATTCGCAGCATTCTGGTGGTCATCGAACCTGAACATGCAGAAAGCCTGGCGCTCAAGCGCGCCAAGCTGATCGCCGGTGTCACCCAGGCCCATCTGCATCTGCTGGTGTGCGACAAGAAGCATGACCACGCCGGCCTGCTCAGCGTGCTCAAGGCGGCATTGCTCGCCGAAGGCTACAGCGTGACCACCGAACAGGCGTGGAACGAGAGCCTGCACGAAACCATCATCGATGTGCAGCAGGCCGAAGGTTGCGGTCTGGTGATCAAACAGCACTTCCCCGACAGCTCGCTGAAAAAGGCCCTGCTGACCCCGGCCGACTGGAAGCTGCTGCGCCACTGCCCTACCCCGGTGCTGCTGGTCAAAACCGCCGGTTCGTGGAAGGACAAAGTGATCCTGGCTGCGGTCGATGTCGGCAATGCCGACGGTGAGCATCGGCATTTGCACAGCATCATCATCGATCACGGCTATGACATCGCCAGTCTGGCCAAAGCGCACCTGCATGTGATTACCGCGCATCCGTCGCCGATGCTCTCGGCCGCGGACCCGACGTTCCAGCTCAAATCGACCATAGAAGCCAAATACCGCGAGCAGTGCCGGGCGTTTCAGGCGGAGTTCGATGTCGATGACGAGCACCTGCACGTCGAGGAAGGCCCGGCAGATGTGCTGATCCCGTTCATGGCGCACAAGCTCCAGGCCGCGGTAACGGTGATTGGCACAGTGGCACGCAGTGGTTTGTCAGGCGCGCTGATCGGCAATACCGCTGAAGCGGTGCTGGATACGCTGGAAAGCGATGTGCTCGTGCTCAAGCCGCAGGAGGTTGAGGATCATCTGGTGGAACTGACGGCAAAACACTGAGGATCGCCATGCCTGACTGGCGCTTTCGCGAGCAGGCTCGCTCCCACATCTGGAATGCATTTCCCTGTGGGAGCGAGCCTGCTCGCGAAGCTTTTGCTGTTCAGGCGCCGAAGGCGTCTTTCAGAAAGCCCGGGGCGATGTAGCGCTGATAATGCGCTTCCGACAGCAGGAAGAATTCCCGATCAATGGCATCGCGCAGTTCCGGCAGGTTCCAGTCGCGGAACTCCGGCAGCAATACCATCCCGTACGCCTCAAGATTAATGATCACCCGCGCGCCCCGGGCAATCAGCTGATAGGCCCAGCAATATTCCGACTGATGCGGTACGAAGCGGATCTTGCGCTGTTCCAGCTGCTCGCGCAGGCGCGCCGGATCGAAGATCTCGACCTTGCTTGCCATCACTTGTGACAGCAATTGCTCCAGACGCAGCCACACCGCACGCTTTTCCTCCTCGTTGTACCCGTTCCAATGGATCACTTCGTGGTGGAAACGCTTGCAGCCACGGCACACAAGGTCACCGTAAACGGTGGAGCAGAGGCCGACGCAGGGGGTCTTGATGGTCTGATTGGGCATAAATGGGCAGAACACTGAAACGCGGAACAGGCCGGCATGTTAGCCCTTTGTCGGGCATTGATCACCCCTCAAACAGCAAGGTCTCGCCAGCGTCGCAGGTTTGCTCCGGCCGCGCTGATTGCCACGAAAGTCCAATAGAGCGCGACTTACCTTTAAATTTTTTTTGCCGTAGAATCAGCCAGCCTTTTAAGGCGCCAATGTCCGTTAGAAGCTGTTTTCAAAGCGTCACGAGCACAGTCGTTCCTTCAGAGCGGTGTTGGCGAAGGGTTTTTCCAGCGGGGAAAAGCCCAACGCCAACCCTCATCAGCTCCCCGTTCTGCAGGCGTAAAACTTTGAAAGCAGCTTCTGTAAGGAATTGCCGGTAATTCTGGCCGAACGACCCACAACGTCGTGAGGCGCATGAGTACGGCAATTTCGGGATGAGCGTCCCGGACACCCATTTGGGACCACTGATGAGGGTAATAACTGTGCTTGAAGCCTACCGCAAACATATCGAAGAGCGTGCAGCCCTGGGTATCGTTCCCCAGCCGCTTAACGCCGAACAAACAGCAGGCCTGATCGAGCTGCTGAAGAACCCTCCGGCTGGCGAAGAAGCTTTCCTCGTTGACCTGATCACCAATCGCGTACCACCTGGAGTGGACGAAGCCGCTTACGTCAAGGCCGGTTTCCTGTCTGCCCTGGCCAAGGGCGAAGCCACCTCCCCTCTGCTGGACAAGAAACGCGCTGTCGAACTGCTCGGCACCATGCAGGGCGGCTACAACATCGTCACCCTCGTGGAACTGCTGGACGACGCCGAGCTGGCGCCAGTCGCCGCCGAAGAACTCAAGCACACCCTGCTGATGTTCGATGCCTTCCACGACGTCGCTGAAAAAGCCAAGAACGGCAACGTTCACGCCAAGGCCGTGCTGCAATCCTGGGCTGACGGCGAGTGGTTCAAGAAGCGCCCGGTCCTGGCCGACAAGATCAGCCTGCGCGTATTCAAGGTCACCGGCGAAACCAACACCGACGACCTCTCCCCTGCGCCAGACGCCTGGTCGCGTCCTGACATCCCGCTGCACGCCCTGGCCATGCTGAAAATGGCCCGTGACGGCATCGTTCCGGACGAGCAAGGCAAGACCGGCCCGATGAAGCAGATCGAAGAAATGCGCGGCCAGGGCTTCCCGATCGCCTACGTCGGTGACGTGGTCGGTACCGGTTCCTCGCGTAAATCGGCGACCAACTCGGTGCTGTGGTTCTTCGGCGACGACATCCCGTACGTGCCGAACAAGCGCGCTGGCGGTTTCTGCTTCGGCAGCAAGATCGCTCCGATCTTCTACAACACCATGGAAGATGCCGGCGCCCTGCCGATCGAGTTCGACGTGTCGAACATGAACATGGGCGACGTGATCGACCTGTACCCGCACGCTGGCAAAGTCTGCAAGCACGGTACCGACGAAGTCATCACCACTTTCGAAATGAAAACCCCGGTGCTGCTGGACGAAGTCCGTGCCGGCGGTCGTATTCCGCTGATCATCGGCCGTGGTCTGACCGAAAAGGCTCGCGCCGAACTGGGTCTGCCAGCGTTCGATCTGTTCAAAAAGCCTGAAGCTCCAGCTGAAAGCACCAAGGGTTTCACCCTGGCGCAGAAAATGGTCGGCAAGGCCTGCGGTCTGGCAGAAGGCCAGGGCGTGCGTCCTGGCACCTACTGCGAACCGAAGATGACCACCGTGGGTTCTCAGGACACCACCGGTCCAATGACCCGTGACGAACTGAAAGACCTGGCGTGCCTGGGCTTCTCCGCTGATCTGGTGATGCAGTCGTTCTGCCACACCGCGGCCTATCCAAAGCCGATCGACGTGACCACCCACCACACCCTGCCTGACTTCATCATGACCCGCGGCGGCGTCTCCCTGCGTCCGGGCGACGGCATCATCCACTCGTGGCTGAACCGCATGCTGTTGCCGGACACCGTCGGTACCGGTGGTGACTCGCACACCCGTTTCCCGATGGGCATCTCGTTCCCGGCCGGTTCCGGTCTGGTCGCGTTCGCTGCAGCCACTGGTGTAATGCCACTGGACATGCCGGAATCGATCCTGGTGCGCTTCAAGGGCAAGATGAAACCTGGCATCACCCTGCGTGACCTGGTTCATGCCATTCCGTACTTCGCTATCCAGAACGGTCTGCTGACCGTCGAGAAGAAAGGCAAGAAAAACGCCTTCTCCGGCCGCATCCTGGAAATCGAAGGCCTGGAAGGTCTGACCCTGGAGCAGGCGTTCGAACTGTCCGACGCCTCGGCCGAACGTTCGGCTGCCGGTTGCACCATCAAGCTGTCGAAAGAGTCGATCACCGAGTACCTGCAGTCCAACATCACCCTGCTGCGCTGGATGATCGGCGAAGGCTACGGCGATGCGCGTACCCTGGAACGTCGTGCTCAAGCGATGGAAGCCTGGATCGCCAATCCTGAGCTGATGGAAGCCGATGCCGACGCCGAATACGCCGAAGTCATCGAAATCGATCTGGCCGAGATCAACGAGCCTGTGCTCTGCGCGCCGAACGATCCGGACGACGCCCGTCTGCTGTCCAGCGTTGCTGGCGAGAAGATCGACGAAGTGTTCATCGGTTCGTGCATGACCAACATTGGTCACTTCCGCGCTGCCGGTAAACTGCTGGATCAGGTCAAGGGTCAGCTGCCAACCCGTCTGTGGCTGTCGCCGCCGACCAAGATGGACGCTCACCAACTGACCGAAGAAGGCTACTACGGCATCTACGGCAAGGCCGGCGCACGCATGGAAATGCCAGGCTGCTCGCTGTGCATGGGTAACCAGGCTCGCGTTGAGCCGAACAGCACCGTGGTCTCCACGTCGACCCGTAACTTCCCGAACCGTCTGGGCGACGGCGCGAACGTCTACCTGGCCTCGGCCGAGCTGGCGTCCGTTGCTTCGATCCTGGGTCGCCTGCCGACCGTCGAGGAGTACATGGAATACGCTGGCAAGATCGACAGCATGGCGGCCGATGTCTACCGCTACCTGTCCTTCGACCAGATCGCCGAGTTCCGTGAAGCTGCTGCGAACGCCAAGATCCCGGTCGTTCAAGCCTAACGCTGCAAGGCAATAAAAAACGCCGCCCATCGTGAGATGAGCGGCGTTTTTTTTGATCGTTCCCACGCTCCGCGTGGGAATGCAGCCCCGGACGCTCTGCGTCCCCAAGCGTGACGCAGAGCGTCACAAGAGGCATTCCCACGCAGAGCGTGGGAACGATCAGTCATTACACAGCCAGCTTGTAAACCAGCGCCGAAATCGCCACCAGTCCCACCGCGGTAACAAACACGTTCGACGCCTGACCGCGATAGCGCGCCATCGCTGGCACTTTGCGAATCGCGTACATCGGCATCAGGAACAGGATTGCCGCAATCACCGGCCCACCGACGGTTTCGATCATGCCCAGGATGCTCGGATCAAGCGTTGCGACGATCCAGCAGATCACCAGCATGAACGCCGCCACGATGCGATCCAGCGCCTTGGCGCCCGGACGCCTCCCGCTCTTGACGATCAGGCCCTTGAGGCCTTCGCTGGCCCCGATGTAATGACCGAGGAACGACTTGGAGATCGCCACAAACGCAATCAACGGCGCCGCAAACTCGATGGTCGGGTTGCTGAAGTGGTTGGCCAGGTACGACAGGATCGACAGATTCTGCTCTTTCGCCTCAGCCAGTTGCTCCGGCGACAGGGTCAGCACGCAACTGAATACGAAGAACAGCACCAAAATGACCATCAATGCATGAGCGCGCGCGAGGATCTGTGAGCTGCGCTCGTCGGCGTGCACACCGTAACGACGCTTCTGGTCCATCGCGAACGCCGAGATGATCGGCGAATGGTTGAACGAGAACACCATCACCGTAATCGCCAGCCACAGCGTGTGCAGCAGCGCTGACGGCGCCGGCACTTGCGACGCGGTGGCGAGGATGCCGCCATTCCAGTGCGGAATCAGGTACACGGCGAGGAACAGCAGCGCGACGATGAACGGATAGACCATCAGGCTCATGGCCTTGACGATCGCCTGCTCACCGCAACGCACGACGGCCAGCAGGCCGAGAATCAGCACGAACGACAGCAACGCGCGCGGCGGCGGCGTGATGTGCAGTTGGTGTTCGAGGAAACTGGCGACCGTGTTGGTCAGGCCGACGCTGTAGATCAGCAGGATCGGGAAGATGGCGAAGAAGTACAGCAGCGTGATCAAGGCACCGGCCTTGATACCGAAATGCTGCTCGACCACTTCAGTGATATCGGCACCTTCGCGACCGGACAGCACAAAACGGGTCAGGCCACGGTGCGCGTAAAACGTCATCGGGAAGGCCAGCAGCGCGAGGATCACCAGCGGCCAGAAGCCCCCCAGCCCTGCGTTGATCGGCAAAAACAGGGTGCCGGCGCCAATGGCCGTCCCAAACAGTCCCAGCATCCAGGTGGTGTCCTGGCGATTCCAGCTCGAAAGTTCAGCGGGTGCTGCTGCGTCGAAGCGCTTTTCGAGGCTATTGGCCTGATCATTCATCCGGTCGGATCTCCGCTTTCCGGTCACTTGCCACTCGGTCAGGACGCGTCGGTAAAAAACCGACAGACATGCTCCGGCCGAAACAGGGGCGCGATTCTCCGTGATAAATCAATGCAAGCAAAGACTTAGCTGAGGAATGGTTGTGCGGAGCAGACCGATGGGGAGTCGTTTTCGGAATGCTTTTT
>NZ_JBAWKM010000013.1:52979-167883 GCF_037095675.1 Pseudomonas sp. CCNWLW23
CGGCACCGTGCGCAGCCGGAACGATCAGATCAATCGAGCGACCAGAAAGCCAAACGACATGCAAAGCAAGGCAAGACTCAGCAATGCGAGGATCGGAACGATGTCGCCTCGCTGCTGGAGGCGTAACCTTTCTACGTACTCGTCGTGCTCTCGATCGGAACGGTCAATCATGGCTTGGCGGTCGAACGTACTCATGGTGATTTCCTTTTTCGCGGGTAACGGGTTGGATAGAGCGAAACGCGCACATTCATAACTTGAGCGAAAGGCCGATCAAGGCCGCTGTCGCGGTCAACATTCCGGCCACTACCGCAACCGGGTAGAAATAGGTTTCCCATTTCATCTTTTTTTCTTCCGCCACAAGTTTTTTCCTCTCGGCCACAAGCTTGCGTATTTCATTCATCAGCTTGTCCAGTTCGAGGTTTTCCCGGTCGTTTTGAAGCATTCGCCTTCCCTGGCTGGTGGCAGCTATCGCGCAAGCTGCTCTGAGGCGTGATGATTTCGCATCCATACGGGTGCTGACCAGCAGACGCATCTGCCATTCCCGTAGGCAAAATCCGCGAGTCACGTAAGCCGCCTCATACACGGAATTTGCAATATTCCAGACCAATTACCTGCCAGAACCCTGACCTTGATCTAGCGTGTGAGAAGCCATAACCCAAGGAGCCCCCATGCCACTGGTCCGCGTCGACATCCAGCAAAATCCCGATCCCACTTTCGCCAGGCGCATCGGCGAACAGATCTACGCCGCTCTGCGCAGCTGTATCGATGTGCCCGAGCACGACAACTTCCAGATTCTCAACGAACATGACGCCCAGCATTTCGTTTATGACCCGCAATACCTCGGCATCCAGCGCAGCGACGGCGTGGTGTTCATCCAGATCACCATCAGCGAAGGGCGCAGCGTGGAAAAGAAACAATTGCTGTTCAAAACCATTGCCGAGCGCCTGCATGCGCAACTGGGTATTCGCCTGGAGGATGTGTTCATCAATCTGCTGGAGGTAAAGAAAGAGAACTGGTCGTTCGGTAATGGTGTTGCGCAATACGTCAGCTGATGGGTCGTGCGCCATGCCTGCGTACTTGCTTGTTCCACGAACCCGTCCAGAATCAAAGCACCACTGCTTGAATGCAACGATTGCCAAGCCGCTGCGGATTCAGCACTCTGAGTCGACTTTCGCGACCCACCCGCCGCCAATCACAGGAGCCGCGCAATGCCCGCAACCGTTCTGGTACTGGTTGAAACGATCAATGACTATCTGCCGATTCTTGAGCATCAGGGATTCCACCTGATCCTTGCACCAACGCCAGCCGAACGCGCGCAAGCCATCGCCACCCATGGCAGTCGCATCGACGCCGTGCTCACTCGCGGCCCGCTGGGCCTGACTGCGCAAGAGATCAGCGCCCTGCCCGCCCTGAAAATAATCACGGTGATCGGTGCAGGTTATGAACAGGTCGACCTGCAAGCGGCCAGCGACCGCGGGATCACCGTCACCAATGGCGCCGGAGTCAACGCCTCGTCAGTGGCCGATCATGCGATGGCATTGCTGCTGGCATTGGTCCGCGACATCCCGCGCTGCGATGCCGCCGTGCGCCGCGGTGAATGGCCGAAAATCATGCGCCCGTCGCTGGCCGGCAAGCGTCTGGGCATCCTCGGGCTGGGCGCCGTGGGCATGGCGATTGCCAAGCGTGCGGAGCTGGGTTTCGACATGCAGATCAGCTACCACAACCGCCAGGTGCGCAGCGACGTCGCTTATGCGTTCTGCTCGACACCGACCGATCTGGCGCGAGCTTCGGACTTTCTGGTCGTTGCCACGCCTGGTGGCATTGCTACTCAACATCTGGTGACGCGAGCCGTGCTCGATGCCCTCGGCCCCAAGGGATTTATCGTCAACATCGCCCGCGCCAGCGTTATCGCAACGGCAGACCTGATCACTGCACTCGAACAACGTCGTATCGCCGGCGCAGCGCTGGACGTGTTCGATCACGAACCGGAAGTGCCTGATGCCCTGAAACACCTCAGCAACGTTGTGCTGACCCCACACGTCGCCGGGCTTTCCCCTGAAGCCACGCAAGGCACTGTCGAACTGGTCGGCAAAAACCTGATGGCGTTTTTCTCCGGGCAACCGGTGCTGACGCCTGTCGCCCTGCCACCGAAACTGAGCAACCAGCGCGTGCATTAAGGCGCGCAGGATCCTCGGTCTGCGCCGCTGCTCGCCCCATTCTCAAAGTTGATTATCCAGCAACACGCTAACCTATAAGACCGACCCGCGCTTGTGAGCACCCGAGCGCGCCATTAGATTAGCCAATGATGTCTGGCCTCCAAAATAAGCAGAAGGGATAAGCATGGCGCTTACTGACCAGTCCACCCGGATCCGCGCGGGCGAAGAACTCGATGCCAGCCTGATCGATCCGTACCTCAAGGCGCACATTCCCGGCCTGACCGGCACTCCGCAGATCAGCCAGTTTCCCGGCGGCGCGTCGAACCTGACCTACCTGCTGGAATACCCTGAGCAAGAATTCGTTCTGCGCCGTCCGCCGTTCGGCCACAAGGCCAAATCCGCCCACGACATGGGCCGTGAGTTCCGCATTCTCAACCAACTGCGCGACGGCTTTCCGTATTGCCCGAAAGCGTATGTGCACTGCACCGACGAATCGGTGATTGGCGCCGAGTTCTATGTGATGGAACGGGTCAAGGGCATCATCCTACGCGCCGAACTGCCGCCGGAACTGGGCCTTGATTCGGCGAAAACCGAAGCGCTGTGCAAAAGCTTCATCGACCGGTTCGTCGAACTGCACCGGGTCGATTACAACGCCTGCGGCCTCGGCGATCTGGGCAAGCCCGAAGGCTACGTCGCGCGGCAGATCAGGGGCTGGAGCGAGCGCTACGAAAAAGCCCTGACCCCGGACGCGCCGCACTGGGAAGCAGTCAAAGCCTGGCTCAACGACAAGATGCCGGCCGACCACCCGACCTCAAGCATCGTCCACAACGACTATCGCTTCGACAACGTCATCCTCGACCCGGCCAATCCGATGCAGATCATCGGCGTGCTCGACTGGGAACTGACCACCCTCGGCGACCCGCTGATGGACCTGGGCAACACCCTCGCCTACTGGATCGAAGCCGGCGACCCGGCACCGGTGCAACTGATGCGTCGCCAGCCGAGCCACGCACCGGGCATGCTGACCCGCCGCGAATTCGTCGACTACTACGCCGAGCGCTCGGGCATCCGCATCGACAATTTCGACTTCTACTACACCTACGGCCTGTTCCGCCTGGCCGGCATCGTGCAGCAGATCTACTACCGCTTCTACCATGGCCAGACGCAGGACAAACGCTTCGCGCAGTTCATTCACATGAACAAACTGCTGGAGCAGATGAGCCTGCAGGTCATCCAGAAATCCAGCCTCTGATCCGGGCCAATAACAAGACTTCCAACAAGGGAAACCCATGTCCAAGACTCAGTTGTTCGACCTCGACGGCAAAATCGCTTTCGTCTCCGGTGCCAGCCGTGGCATCGGTGAAGCCATCGCCAAACTGCTGGCCCAGCAAGGCGCCCATGTGATCGTCTCGAGCCGCAAGCTCGAAGGCTGCCAACACGTCGCCGACGCCATCACCGCCGCCGGCGGCAAGGCAACAGCCGTGGCCTGCCACATCGGTGAGATGGAGCAGATCAGCCAGGTCTTCGCCGGGATCAAGGAACAATTCGGCCGCCTCGACATCCTGGTCAACAACGCCGCGACCAACCCGCAATTCTGCAACGTACTCGACACCGATCTGGGCGCGTTCCAGAAGACCGTCGATGTGAACATTCGTGGCTATTTCTTCATGTCGGTCGAAGCCGGCAAGCTGATGCGCGAAAACGGTGGCGGCAGCATCATCAACGTCGCCTCGATCAACGGCATCTCCCCGGGTATCTTCCAGGGCATCTATTCGGTGACCAAAGCGGCGGTCATCAACATGACCAAAGTATTCGCCAAGGAATGCGCGCAATTCGGCATCCGCTGCAACGCCCTGCTCCCCGGCCTGACCGACACCAAATTCGCCTCGGCGCTGGTCAAGAACGATGCGATTCTGAAACAGGCACTGACGCAGATCCCGCTCAAACGCGTAGCCGACCCAAGCGAAATGGCCGGCGCGGTGTTGTACCTGGCCAGTGATGCGTCGAGCTACACCACCGGCGTGGCGCTGAATGTGGATGGCGGGTTCCTGTCCTGATTTCCAGGGCAAATTGCTGTCCCGTGTGGGAGCGAGCCTGCTCGCGAAAACGTTGTGTCAGTCAGCTATGTTTTGACTGATACCACGCCTTCGCGAGCAGGCTCTCTCCCACAGGGTCACTGCTGGGTTCCAGGCCTCGTGCAATCGAGGAATCGCGAGTGTTATTGGGTTATGCAACGGGTAGTGGTGATGTGGCGCGTTACCTGCCCATCGACATACATATCCCCGGCAACCTCAGTATTCTCCAGCACCTCACACCGACGTTCCGGCGGAGGCGGCGGCGCGACAGGCGCAGGGGGTGGAGGACTGGCACAACCGGCCAACAACACTGCAAGAAAAGCCAACGGCAATACGCGTTTCCCAGGATTATTCATAGGACGACCCGCGGTAAAGAGAGACAAACTCCCGCAACCCAACCGGCCGCGGAAGACCTGACAACTCATTCTTTATAGCTGAGCGCCTTGTTAGCGCCAGTGGATTGGGGAGATTGGCTGGGATTGGCTGTCGGTTTTGCGGGGATTTTCCGGCAGAGGGCTGGATTGAGATCATCGTTGCAGGCAAAGGTCGCATCGCGAGCAGGCTTACTCCTACAACAAGACTGAGTACAACCTCAAGAAACAGGTCGGCTGACAGGCCGCCTTCGCGAGCAGGCTCGCTCCCACAGAAAATCAAAATCAAAAGATCGCAGCCTTCGGCAGCTCCACACGATGAGCGTTAGCTCGAGTAAAGCTTTTGATCCTGGAGCCCGTCGGCAGGCTGAGTGGAGGGATTGATCCGGGCGTGGGAGCGCAGCGACCGTACGACGCAGTCGTACACAGCGCAAGGAGGTGCAGCGAAGCAAACCGTAGCCGCTGCGCCCGGATCAGTCCCGGAGCGAAGGAACCCCGAGCCTCAGCGAGCGGGCCGAACGTCAGGGCGAAGCCTTTTTGGGTACTTTTTCGGCGTCTGGAAAAAGTGCCTCGCCGTAAGGGCGAAACCGCCAGCCGCGACACCCAAAAAAACGGATATACACCCAAAACCCCAAGAGCATGGCCGGCCCAAAGGCCGCCAAGACCCAAAGCGCGCTTAAGCCAAATCCGGATCCCGCGAAGAACGCAAGGAATTGCTCTCAAGCTCATACCGCAACTCATCCACCAACGCCTCGACCGCCCCAGGCGTACGCAGCGAAGCCAGATCCAGCCCGCTGATCACCAGATCCACCTGCCCCGAATCCCGGTGATACAACTTGACCGTCAGCGAATGATCACCATCCACCGAACACTCACAAGCCAGCGGCGCAAAACTGTGCTCGAGCCGAGCGCGCAACTGCGCAAGATTCATCATTGACGTTGTTCCTATGACTGTTTCAAAAGGGGCACGATCGCAAACCCGAAATGGTCTACACCGCACCCCACCAGCCTAAGAACACAACGCCTTGGCCAATACATGAATTTGCACCCTTGTAACTAGTGCATTTGCACCCCTCAGCGCTGGCCCTTGGTGCCCCACTCTCCCGAAAACAAACCGCGCTCCCGAGCCCAGACGATCGCCTCGCTGCGGCTATGCACATCGATTTTCGAGTACACAGTGGCAACATGATTGCGCACGGTATTGGGCGCCAGTTTCAACCGCGCGGCGATCTCCTTGTCCGCCAGTCCTTCACAGATCAAGCCCAGCACATCGCGTTCACGGGCCGTCAGGTCAGTGAACGAGGCACTGGGCAGCTGCGGCGAGTTGATCTTCTTCACGTTGGCCAGCTTTTCGATCAGCGTCCGGCTGAACCACGACGCATCCTTCATCACCTCTTCAATAGCCGCGACCAGCTCAAGCTCAGTGCGCTTGCGCTCGGTCATGTCCATCAGCACCAGCAAATAGCAGGACGTGTCGTGAATGTTCACGGTGTCGGCCGAGACCGCACACTCCAGCAACTCCTCGTCCTTCTTGCGCACCGGCACATCGACCCGATCCACCCGACCGTTCTTCGCAAGCGCCGACAGCAGTCGCGTGCGCGCGCCGTCATCGTGGATGAAGCTCAATTGCGTCACGGTTTTCCCGAGTACGTCATCGCTGTCATAGGCCAGGGTATCGAGGAATGCCTGGTTGACGTCGATGACCTCCTGCTTTTCAGCGGTGCAGATCAGAATCGGCACCGGAGTCAGACGAAAAGCCTTGGCAAAGCGCTCCTCGCTCTGACGCAAGGCCACTTCGACCCGGCGCCGAGGCTCCATGTCGACGAAGGAGAACAGCATGCAATTCTCGTCATTGAGCAGCAGCGGCTGACCGGCAACGATCACCTGTTTACTGCCACCGTCGGGGAGGCGCAGTTCCGCCTGCATCTGCGGAATGGTCGCGACATCGCGCAAGCGCTGAACGGCCAGATCGCGCTGATCGGCCTGCTCGAAGATATCGATTTCGTAAGCCGAGGTGCCGATCACCTGATCGCGGGTATAGCCGGTCATTTCCAGAAAGCCCGGGTTGACCTTGATGTAACGCAAATCGCTGAGACGACAGATCACTGCCGGCGCGGGGTTGGCGTTGAAGGTTTTTTCGAAGCGCAGCTCGGCGTTGGCCCAGTCGGTAACGTCGCTCATGATCAGCACCAGCGACTCGGGCTGGCCGACGCGGTCGGTCAGCACCATGCTGCGCACGCTATGCACCCAGACCCGCTCCGGGTCGTCCACGGACGAGACTTCGATCAGCACATCATTGAACGCCTCGCAGCGGGCGACGCGGCTGATCGGGTAGTTGTCCGGCGGCAAGACATGATTGTTGCGATAGCGCAGCGTGAAGCGTTTGGCGTACTCGTCGGCGTTGCTGCCCAGATCACCGATGGTGCTGACACCGTGCATGGTCAGCGCCGCTTCGTTGGCCCAGAGAATGCTTTTGTCGAGTTCCAGCAGAATCACCCCGTCCGACAGCCCGGCGATGATCTGCTGCAACTGGCGACGGTTGGTTTCGGTGGTCAGGACTTCCTGGCTCATTGGATCTCCACACTGTGATGCGGCTAGGTGAAGAGTACGACCGCAGCGGTTCGGGATCGTGCCACGGCCTCAAAATCGCTAGAAATCCCCTGTGGGAGCGAGCCTGCTCGCGTAAGCGCTGGGTCAGATAGACCATTCGGTGACTGACCCGGCGCATTCGCGAGCAGGCTCGCTCCCACAGGTTTGCTTGGTGTGTTTACCTTAGGCGGCACGCTCGCTGTCCGCCACCATCGCCGAAGCCGCGAGCATCGCCCTTAGCAACACCGCGCACCCCGCCGCCAGATCATCCGGCGCTGCATTTTCGATTTCGTTATGGCTGATCCCACCCTCGCATGGCACAAAAATCATTCCCGCCGGGCCTAACTCAGCGAGGAAGATCGCGTCATGCCCGGCGCCACTGACAATGTCCATGTGCGACAGACCCAGCCCTTTCGCGGCGCCGCGCACCGCCTCCACACAGCCCTTTTCGAAGTACAGCGGCGGGAAGTCGGCGGTCGGGGTCAGTTCATAAGTGAGGCCGTGCTCTTCGCAGGTCGCATCGATCACTTGTTTCACTTCGGCAATCATCGAATCCAGCCGCGCCGGCTCCAGATGCCGGAAGTCGAGGGTCATGCGCACTTCGCCGGGGATCACGTTGCGCGAGCCGGGATAGGCTTGCAGGCAGCCGACCGTGCCGCAGGCGTGAGGCTGATGACCGAGGGCGGCGCGGTTGACGGCGCCGACGATCACCGAAGCGCCGACCAGGGCATCCTTGCGCAGGTGCATCGGCGTCGGGCCGGCGTGGGCTTCGACGCCGCGCAATTTCAGGTCGAACCACTTCTGCCCGAGCGCGCCGAGTACCACACCGATGGTTTTCTCTTCGTCCTCGAGGATCGGGCCTTGCTCGATGTGCGCTTCGAAATAGGCGCCGACTGCATGCCCGCTGACCTTGCGCGGGCCGGCGTAGCCGATGGCATTCAGCGCTTCGCCGACGGTGACACCGTCGGCGTCGACCTTGGCGAGAGTCTCTTCGAGGGTGAATTTCTCGGCGAAGACCCCGGAGCCCATCATGCACGGGGCGAAGCGTGAGCCCTCTTCGTTGGTCCAGACCACCACTTCCAGCGGCGCTTCGGTTTCCACGCCGAGGTCGTTGAGAGTGCGCAGCACTTCGACGCCGGCGAGCACACCGAAGCAGCCGTCGAACTTGCCACCGGTGGGCTGAGTGTCGATGTGGCTGCCGGTCATCACCGGCGGCAGGTTCGGGTTGCGCCCGGCGCGCCGGGCGAAAATGTTGCCCACGGCATCGACCGTGACGCTGCAACCGGCGTCCTTGCACCACTGCACGAACAGGTCGCGGGCCTGGCGGTCGAGGTCGGTCAGGGCCAGGCGACAGACGCCGCCCTTGACCGTGGCACCAAGTCTGGCCAGTTCCATGAGCGAGGCCCAGAGGCGATCGCGGTTGATGTGCTGATGGGTGGATTGCAGAACGTCTCCGGCTGCGTTCATGGGGATCTCCTCAATGCTGATGCCGATAGTGCCCATGCTCTGCGTGGGCATTCATCCATGGACGCTCTGCGTCCGCTGTTGGGACGCAGAGCGTCCCGGGCTGCATTCCCACGCAGAGCGTGGGAACGATCAGTTTCGGCGGTGTATGGCGCATCGCCTTCGCGAGCAGGCTCGCTCCCACAGTGAGAATGCATTTCCAATGTGGGAGCGAGCCTGCTCGCGAAAAGGCCCTCGCTCACACCGCTGTTTTCACGGCAGAAGGCTGCGCCCGCATTACACACAACCCGTAATAAATCACTCCGCCCAACGCCGAGCCGGTGAACCAGCCATAGCTGTAGAACCAGCTGAACGCGTCGCTGCCCAGCGACAGCAAGGTCAGCGCCACCGGCACGCCAAAGGCGAGAAAACCCGCCCAGTTCCAAGCCGGATACACGTCATCGCGGTACAGCCCGGCGAGGTCCAGTCGCTGTTTCTTGATCAGGAAATAATCCACCACCATGATCCCGGCGATCGGCCCGAGCAGGCTTGAGTAGCCCAGCAGCCAGTTCGAATACACGGTTTCCAGGCTGATGTCGGAAACGATCAGGCCAAGCTTTTTCAGCAGTTCATGGCCCATCAGCACCAGCCCGACCAGACCGGTGAGCAACACCGCTTTGGTGCGGTTGATCACCTTCGGTGCGATGTTCTGGAAGTCATTGGTTGGCGAGACGATATTGGCGGCGGTGTTGGTCGACAGTGTGGCAACGATGATCAGCGCCATGGCCACAGCGACCCACACTGGGCTCTGGATATGGCCGATCAGCGTGACCGGGTCGGACACGGTGACGCCGACCATTTTCACCGATGCGGCGGTCATCACCACGCCCAGCGCGGCGAAGAGGAACATGGTCAGCGGCAGGCCGAAAATCTGCCCGAGGATCTGATCCTTCTGGCTCTTGGCGTAGCGACTGAAGTCGGGAATGTTCAGCGACAGCGTGGCCCAGAACCCGACCATTGCCGTCAGCCCTGCCGCGAAGTAACTCACCACGCTGGCGCCTTCCGGACGCTTGGGCGGGATCGCCAGCAACTCAGTCATCGACACATTGGGCATCGCCCACACCAGCAGGCCAATGCCCACCGCCACCAGCAACGGCGCCGACAAGGTTTCCAGCCATTTGATCGACTCGGCACCGCGAATCACCACCCACAGATTCAGCGCCCAGAACACCATGAAACCGATCACCTCGCCGGTGCCGCCGAGGGATTTCCAGCCCTCGAACACCGAGCCGAGAAACAGGTGAATCGCCAGTCCGCCGAACATGGTCTGGATGCCGAACCAGCCACACGCCACCAACGCGCGGATCAGGCACGGCACGTTGGAACCGAGAATGCCGAACGACGAGCGCAGCAGCACCGGAAACGGAATGCCGTACTTGGTGCCGGGGAAAGCATTGAGGGTCAGTGGAATCAACACGATGACGTTGGCAAACAGAATCGCCAACAGCGCTTCGCCGACGCTCAAGCCGAAATAAGCGGTGAGCACGCCGCCGAGAGTGTAGGTCGGCACGCAAATCGACATGCCGACCCACAGCGCGGTGATGTGCCATTTGTTCCAAGTGCGTTCGCGCACCTTGGTCGGTGCCATGTCGTGGTTGTAACGGGGACTGTCGAGGACGTCGCTGCCGGCTTCGAGCTCGTACAAGCCGTCGCGCTCGGTCACTTGTGATCTGGTCTGTTGCATGGCCGCTCCACTGTTCTTCTGATTATTTTTTGCTCATCAGGCGGCTGGCGCATACGACGCCAGCCGGACGATGGCCGGAGGAACTGACAACTTTCATGCACCGGCCATGGTGTCAGCGGCGGCATCAATAAACGTGCCGGTTCTCGCGCTTAACGCTTGGGCGGTGCACTGGATGCTTTGCAACTTTCTGATATTTATCAGTTTTAATTGAATATTCGATGAGTCAGGGAAAACTTGTCTGAACGCTCAGGCTAAACGTCGGGCAAGTTGTCCGAAGTGTCAGGACTCAAACTGGTGCACTGCATTTATTTTTGTCGGTGAACCCGCAACCGCAGCACAACTTCAAGCGGCTGATTTCACATAGGAAATCTTGCTCATATTTCCATCCTGTCAAGTGCGTCAAAATGGTGAACGGCCTCACCATTTTGGTGATTTATCGTTTTTATCTTTATTTATCAATAGCTTGAAACAGCTATAAGCTTATAAAAAATATTCTTGATCATTCTTGAAATCGCGACTAGTTTCTATTCCTGACAGCGATGACAGGAATACGAACTTCGCCGCTGTACCTCAATAAAACATTTAGAACCGGCACAAGTCGGTCATGCCTGCGAGGAATCCGGAATGTCTCTGTTGATCCGTGGCGCCACCGTTGTTACCCATGATGAAAGTTACCGCGCCGACGTCTATTGCGCTGACGGCGTGATCAAAGCCATTGGTGAAAACCTCGACATTCCCGCCGGCGCAGAAATGCTCGACGGCAGTGGCCAGTACCTGATGCCCGGCGGCATCGATCCGCATACGCATATGCAACTGCCGTTCATGGGCACCGTTGCCAGCGAGGATTTCTACAGCGGCACCGCTGCCGGTCTGGCCGGCGGCACTACCTCGATCATCGACTTCGTCATTCCCAATCCGCAGCAATCGCTGATGGACGCGTTTCATCAGTGGCGCGGCTGGGCGCAAAAGTCCGCGTCGGACTATGGCTTCCACGTCGCGATCACTTGGTGGAGCGAGCAGGTGCGCGAGGAAATGGCCGAGCTGGTCAGCCACCACGGCATCAACAGCTTCAAGCATTTCATGGCCTACAAGAACGCGATCATGGCCGCCGACGACACTCTGGTGGCGAGTTTCGAGCGCTGTCTGGAACTCGGTGCGGTGCCGACCGTGCACGCGGAAAATGGCGAGCTGGTCTATCACCTGCAACGCAAGCTGATGGCCCAGGGCATTACCGGGCCGGAAGCGCATCCGCTGTCACGGCCTTCGCAGGTCGAAGGTGAAGCCGCGAGCCGGGCGATCCGTATCGCCGAAACCATCGGAACGCCGTTGTACCTGGTGCACGTTTCCACCAAGGAAGCTCTGGACGAAATCACCTATGCCCGCAGCAAGGGCCAGCCGGTTTACGGTGAGGTGCTGGCCGGGCACTTGCTGCTTGACGACAGCGTCTATCAACACCCGGACTGGCAGACCGCCGCCGGCTACGTGATGAGCCCGCCGTTCCGTCCGCGCGGCCATCAGGAGGCGCTGTGGCACGGGCTGCAGAACGGCAATCTGCACACCACCGCCACCGACCACTGCTGCTTCTGCGCCGAGCAGAAAGCCGCCGGCCGCGACGACTTCAGCAAGATCCCCAACGGCACCGCCGGTATCGAAGACCGTATGGCGGTGTTGTGGGATGAAGGCGTCAACTCCGGACGATTGTCGATGCAGGATTTCGTTGCGCTGACCTCTACCAACACCGCGAAGATTTTCAATCTCTATCCACGCAAAGGTGCGATCCGCGTGGGCGCCGATGCCGATCTGGTGCTGTGGGATCCGCAAGGCACTCGGACCATTTCCGCCAAAACCCACCATCAGCAGGTGGACTTCAACATCTTCGAAGGCAAGACCGTGCGCGGCGTGCCGAGCCACACCGTCAGCCAGGGCCGTGTGGTCTGGGCCGACGGCGACCTGCGCGCCGAACGCGGCGCCGGACGCTACATCGAACGGCCGGCCTACCCGGCAGTGTTTGATTTGTTGAGCAAGCGGGCGGAGTTGCATAAGCCGACTGCCGTTAAACGCTGACCCCTAGTGATCGTTCCCATGCTCTGCGTGGGAATGCAGCCCGGGACGCTCTGCGTCCCATTGGAACGCATAGCGTCCCTTGAGGCATTCCCACCCAGAGCGTGGGAACGATCAACCACTGCCCACCAGAGGCAGCACCTCAATTAGCCATGAGGCCATAAACCGTGATCGAGACCCTGAATCACCTTCCCCACCCGCACGAAAGCGCGGCCGCCCTCGCCGGCCATTTCACTGATCTGGCGCCGCCGCTCAATGCCCGTCAGGCGCATCTGGAAGCCTCGCGCTGCCTGTATTGCTACGACGCGCCTTGCGTCAATGCGTGCCCCAGCGAAATCGATATCCCGTCGTTCATCCGCAACATCCATCAGGACAACGTACAGGGCGCGGCGCAAAAGATCCTCTCGGCAAACATCCTCGGCGGCAGTTGCGCGCGGGTCTGTCCGACGGAAATCCTCTGCCAGCAGGCCTGCGTGCGCAACAACGCGCAGGAATGTGCGCCGGTGCTGATTGGTCTGCTGCAACGTTATGCCGTGGACAACGCACATTTCGCCGAACATCCGTTCCAGCGCGCCCCGGCCACGGGCAAACGTATCGCCGTGGTCGGCGCCGGGCCGGCCGGGTTGTCCTGCGCTCATCGCAGCGCGATGCACGGGCATGACGTGGTGATTTTCGAAGCACGGGAAAAAGCCGGCGGGCTCAACGAGTACGGCATCGCCAAGTACAAACTGGTCGATGACTACGCGCAGAAAGAACTGGATTTTCTCCTGCAGATTGGCGGAATAGAAATCCGCCACGGCCAGAAACTCGGTGCAAACCTCACCCTCAGCGAACTGCATCAACAGTTCGACGCGGTATTCCTCGGCCTCGGCCTGAATGCCAGCAAGCAACTCGGTCTGGCCCACGAAGACGCGCCGGGCCTGCTCGCCGCCACCGATTACATCCGCGAACTGCGCCAGGCCGATGACCTCACGCAACTGCCCTTGGCTGAACGCTGCATCGTTCTCGGCGCCGGCAACACCGCGATCGACATGGCCGTGCAAATGGCCCGCCTCGGCGCGCGCGATGTCAATCTGGTGTATCGCCGTGGTGCGGCAGACATGGGCGCCACCCACCATGAGCAGGACATCGCCAAATCCAATCAGGTGCGATTGCTGACCTGGGCGCAGCCGGAGCAAGTGTTGCTCGATGATCAGGGCCGCGTGCGCGGCATGCGTTTCGCCCGCACCGATCTGGTTGAAGGCCGTCTGCAAACCACCGGAGAAACCTTCGAGCTGGCTGCCGATGCGATCTTCAAAGCCATCGGCCAGAGCTTCGATGACAGCGCTCTCAGCGACCCGTTGGCGCGCGAGCTCAAACGTCAGGGCGAACGCATCGAGGTCGATGAACACCTGCGCACCAGTGTCCCCGGCGTGTATGCCGGCGGCGACTGCACCAGCCTCGATCATGACCTTACCGTGCAAGCGGTGCAGCACGGCAAACGCGCCGCCGAGGCGATCAACGCTCAACTGATGGTCAACGTGGAGGCTGCGTAAATGGCCGATCTCTCGATAGTCTTCGCCGGTATCAAAGCGCCCAACCCGTTCTGGCTGGCCTCTGCGCCACCCACCGACAAGGCCTACAACGTGGTCCGCGCCTTCGAAGCGGGCTGGGGTGGCGTGGTCTGGAAAACCCTGGGTGAGGATCCGGCGGCGGTCAACGTTTCCTCGCGTTATTCGGCGCATTACGGCGCCAATCGCGAAGTGCTGGGTATCAACAACATCGAACTGATCACCGACCGTTCGCTGGAAATCAACCTGCGCGAAATCACCCAAGTGAAGAAGGATTGGCCGGATCGCGCGCTGATCGTGTCGCTGATGGTGCCGTGTGTCGAGGAGTCGTGGAAACACATCCTGCCGCTGGTCGAGGCGACCGGCGCCGACGGCATCGAACTCAACTTCGGCTGCCCCCACGGCATGCCCGAACGCGGCATGGGCGCGGCGGTCGGTCAGGTGCCGGAGTATGTCGAACAGGTGACGCGCTGGTGCAAGACGTACTGCTCGCTGCCGGTGATCGTCAAACTCACCCCGAACATCACCGACATCCGCGTCGCTGCCCGGGCGGCGCATCGTGGTGGCGCCGATGCGGTGTCGCTGATCAACACGATCAACTCGATCACCAGCGTCGACCTGGACCATATGGTCGCCCTGCCCACCGTCGGCAGCAAAAGCACCCACGGCGGTTATTGCGGTTCGGCGGTCAAGCCGATTGCGCTGAACATGGTCGCGGAAATTGCCCGTGACCCGCAGACCCAAGGCTTGCCGATCTGCGGCATTGGCGGCATCGGCAGCTGGCGCGACGCCGCGGAGTTCATGGCGCTGGGCAGCGGCGCGGTGCAGGTGTGCACGGCGGCGATGCTGCATGGTTTCCGCATTGTCGAAGAGATGAAGGATGGCCTGTCGCGGTGGATGGACAGCCAGGGCTACGCCAATATTGCCGAGTTCTCCGGGCGCGCCGTGGGTAACACCACGGATTGGAAGTACCTCGATATCAACTACCAGGTCATCGCAAAGATCGACCAGGAGGCGTGCATTGGTTGCGGGCGTTGCCACATCGCTTGTGAAGACACCTCACACCAGGCGATCGGCAGTCTGAAACAGGCCGACGGTACGCATAAATATGAAGTGATCGATGAGGAATGTGTGGGCTGCAACCTGTGCCAGATCACCTGCCCCGTGGCCGACTGCATCGAGATGGTGCCGATGGACACGGGCAAGCCGTTTCTGGACTGGAATCATGATCCGCGCAACCCCTACCACGTTGCAGTCTGAAAAACCTCCTCACCCTAGCCCTCTCCCCAAGGGAGAGGGGACTGATTGGGGGATGCTGACAAACTTCGCCGACCTGAAAGAGTTGTTGTGAATCCATAATCGACACGGTCTTTCAGGTCGATGTACCTCTCAATACACCTCGGTCGGCCCCCTCTCCCTCTGGGAGAGGGCTGGGGTGAGGGTAAGCCCTTGATGGTGCTCTTCAAGGCTCCAGCCCGATCCCGCGCAAAATCACCCCCGTCACGGTCTGCACCGCCCGCTCGAACTGCATATCCGACAACGGCTGGTGATCATTGAGAATGTTCACCTGATGATCAAAGTCGGCGTAATGCTGGGTCGACGCCCAGATCATGTACAGCAAACCCGACGGCTCCACCGGCAGAATCCGCTTGTCCTCGACCCACTGGCGAATCTTCGCTTCCTTCATCTTCGCCCAGTCATACAGGCTCGCATCCAGCGCGTCGCCCAAGGTCGGCGCGCCGTGGATGATCTCGTTGGCCCAGACCTTCGAGCCATAGGGCCGGCTGCGTGAGTGGTTCATCTTGGCGCGGATGTAACTGCTCAGCACCACGCGCGGGTCGTCGAACATCTCGAAGCACAGGGCGTCCTGCTTCCACACTTCCAGCAGATCGAACAGCACTGCGCTGTACAGCTCGCTCTTCGTGCTGAAGTAGTAATGCAGATTGGAACGCGGCAACTGCACTTCGGCAGCGATGTCCGCCATGGCGGTGCTGCCGAAGCCTTTTTCGGCGAAAACCTTTTCCGCCGCCAGCAGGATTTTCTCGACGTTACTGCGGCGAATTTCGATCTTGTGATTGCCCATGTGGGCTCCCTGACAACAGCGTTGCGCAAGACTAGCATCCGCTCTGATCCGGGCGCGACCGCCGCCAACAAAACTTCGCAGGTACAAGCGCTATGGCACAGCGCTCACACCGATAGACGTTGGTTCACTCACGCCCAGATTACCTTCGACCTGCCCGGCCATGTGCAGCGTGCCGGCCATCACCCCCGTTGTCGGATTCTGCAGCAGCTTCTGCCAGGCCTTGTCGAAGGTGTTGCCGAGGCTGCTGCGGATCAGCGCTTCGCTGTCGGGGCGGTCGTTGGCCTGGATGATTGCGCGTATGCCGGCCACGCCGACCGAAATCATCGCCCCGGCGAGTTTACCCGCCGCTGCCGCCACTGCACTGGCGGCGCCGCGCGGGGCCATTTCCGCTTCGATGCGCTGGCTGGCGCGCTTGGCCACCGGGGCCATCGCCGCGTCGGTGGAAGAGATGCCCTTGGCGCCGCCGTCGGTGTGGATCTTGTCGATCAGTGCGGCGTACGCCGGGAGGGTGTTCAGCGGCTCGGTGCTGATGACTTTGAACAGCGACGCATCCCGCGCCGGCGGCGGGCCTAGGGCGATGGCCGGGATCTTCTGCAAGCGGCCGTTGAGCTGCGCAATCGGCACACCGTGACGCTGGGCGATGAGCGGCATCTGCTGCGCCATCAACTGCGCATAGAACGCCGTGGCCTGCGCCAGAATCGCATCCGGATCGATCTCCACGGCGACCGGCGCGAGGACTTTTTCCTGATATTGCTCAAGCAGATACGCCGCCAGCCGTTTCGCCGAAGCGTCCTGCTCGCCGCCGGCGCTGATCGTGTACCAACTGACCTTCATCGACAGCCATTCCTGGGTCCAGTAGCTGCTGAACCAGGGGATGAAATTTTCTTCAGTTTGCTGATAGACCCGAGTGCGCCAATGTTCCATCGAGCCACGGGCGAACAGCTTGACCTGCTCGGTGGCCTGCTGCGAAGCGCTGAGGATCTCGCGGTCGATCTGCTGCCAGGTTTGCGCCGACACCACCACCGCCTGCGGCGCACTCACCGGCGCCCGAGCCGAGGTGGCGCAGCCGGCCAGCAAAAGCAGTGCGGCAACGACCAGCGCGCGCGGGTTCACGGTGGCGGTGTCCTTTGGCTTGGGGAGGTGCTGGTTTGAGTATAGGCAGGTCAGTCGATTTCGATGCTGAAGGTTCCGGCCTCTTCGCGAGCAGGCTCGCTCCCACATTTGAAATGTGTTGCACCTGTGGGAGCGAGCCTGCTCGCGAAGGCGCCATCAGCAGCGCCGCAAACCTCAACCATCACCACCATCGATATCCACCATCGCCACGATTGCCTTCCGCCCTCCCATGATGAAAGGCACGATTGATCCATCCGAAACACAACGAGGCGTTCACACCATGATCCACACCCAAGTCACCCTCTCCGTGAGTTTCCCGGTGTTCGGCAGCAACTACTACCAACAGCACGTCGTTCCGCGCAAGGCGCAGATGCTGGTGTTCAACAAGGATTTCGACGATCTGCTGATGCCCGCCGCCAGCAACCATTTCAGCAATGAAGTGGTCGGCCTCAACGATCAGTTCCGTTTTCTGAGCGACATACTCGCCACCCATTTGCTCGATCACGAGGCCTCGGTGCCTACGCGATCCCGCGTCCAGGCGAACGCTCGTTTTTTCAACTGAGGCTGATGCACAGAGGGCGTTCCTTTGATGGGAACGCCCTCTTCATTCAATCAGTCATCATCGCGATCACGGTGATAACGACGGCCATCGCGGCGGTCGTCATCGCGGTCGTCCCAGCGCCGGTCATGGTCGTAATAGCGGCCATGGTCGCGGTCGTAGTGCCGGCCATGCCGGTGGTCATCATCAAAATCCGCAATACAGCCGCTGAGCAATACGGCGGCGGTCACAGTGAGCAGCATCGTTGTCGCTTGCTTCATTCAACACTTCCCTAAAACCCAAGGTCTTGACGACGGAAATCGCCACGCTGCCCGCGTCTTCGGGACGCAGTGCGCGCAGCCGCAGATACGACCGGGCAAAAGCGCGTTGATTCAGTGGCCACTATCGACCGTTTGTCGGCTTGTTCGTCGCAGCCAAACAGCGGCGTAACGCCACCTATACTGCTTGCAACCTACCCCCATGCAATGGATCTGCGCCCTCAATAACAATAAGCAGAGGTGGATCATGGTCTGGCAGCAAATCTACGACCCGTTCGGCAACCCGGTACTCTCCACGCTGATGGCCGCAGTGCCGGTGGTGGTGATGCTCGCGGCGCTGGCGTTCTTTCACGTCAAGGCGCATCTGGCGGCGCTGATGGCGCTGGCGTCCGCCCTGCTGATCTCGATTTTCGCCTTCGACATGCCGGCGGGCATGGCCGGTTCGGCGGCGTTGTTCGGCGCGGCGAATGGCTTGCTGCCGATCGGCTGGATTGTGCTCAACATCATCTTTCTGCATCGCCTGACCACCGAAAACGGTTCGTTCAAAGTGCTGCAGGACTCCCTAGCGCGCATCACCGATGATCGACGCTTGCAGTTGCTGCTGATCGCCTTCTGCTTTGGTGCATTCTTCGAAGGTGCGGCAGGCTTTGGCACGCCGGTGGCGGTGACCGGGGCGATTCTGATCGGCCTGGGTTTTTCGCCATTGGCCGCATCGGGTCTGGCGCTGATCGCCAACACTGCGCCCGTGGCTTTCGGTGCACTGGGCACGCCGATCATCACCCTGGCCAAAGTCACCGGGCTGGATGAGATGGAGCTGTCGATGATGGTCGGGCGACAGTTGCCGTTCTTCTCGGTGCTGGTGCCGTTCTGGTTGATCTGGGCCTTTGCCGGGTGGCGCAAGATGCTCGAGGTGTGGCCGGCGATTCTGGTGGCCGGAGTAAGTTTCGCCATCCCGCAATTTCTCGTCTCGAACTATCACGGGCCGATGCTGGTGGACGTCATCGCTGCGCTGATTTCCATGGCCTGTCTGACGCTGTTCCTCAAGGTGTGGAAACCGGCGACCATCCACACCTCGGCAGCGTTGTCCGGGCGCGTCGACAACTCCAAGGTCGACGAAGAAACAGTCACCGCCAGCGCCGCGTTCAGCGATCAGGCGCGCCCGGCAGTGATGCGTGCGTGGATGCCGTGGATCATTCTCACGGTGTTCGTGTTTGCCTGGGGCACGCAGGGCTTCAAAAACATGTTCGATACGCGACCGGTGATCGACCCGGTCACGCAATCGGCCAAGCTCGACCCGCAAGGCAAACCGGTGCGCGAGGCCAATCCGATTTTCGCCCCGGCGGTGACCTTCACCGGTCTGCATCTGCAAATCGAGAAAGTACCGCCGGTTGTCGCGGCGCCGAAAGCCGAGGAAGCGATTTACAAGTTCACCTGGCTGACCGCGACCGGCAGCGGGATTTTGCTGGCGGCGATTGTTGGCGGTCTGCTGATGGGTTATTCGATCCCGCAACTGATCAAGCAGTACCTGCGCACGTTGTGGGTGGTGCGATTTTCGTTGATCACGATTGCGGCGATGCTCGCGCTGGGCTTCCTCACGCGCTATTCGGGGCTGGATGCGACCATGGGCCTGGCGTTCGCGGCGACGGGGATTTTCTATCCGATGTTCGGCACGCTGCTCGGCTGGCTGGGGGTGGCGCTGACCGGTTCCGATACCGCGTCAAACGTGCTGTTTGGCGGCTTGCAACGGGTGACCTCGGAACAGCTGGGTATCAGTCCGGTGCTGATGGCGGCAGCGAACAGTTCCGGTGGGGTGATGGGCAAGATGGTCGACGCGCAGTCGATCGTCGTCGCCTCCACCGCGACCCGTTGGTATGGGCATGAGGGCGAGATTCTGCGTTATGTGTTCTTCCACTCGATCGTGCTGGCGATCCTGGTCGGCGGGCTGGTGACGTTGCAGGCGTATGTCGCACCGTTTACCTCGATGGTGGTGGGTGGGCCATAACTGCAAAACACAACTCCACTGTGGGGCGAGCCTGCTCGCGAAGAGGTCGGCACATCCAGCAGCGGCTGGGTCTGACCCGACGCTTTCGCGAGCAGGCTCGCTCCCACGGGTCTATTGATGAGCTGCGCACATAACTCTTTAGCGCAAATCCGACAAAACCTTTTCCCTCCCGCTGCGGTCACTCCTTTTACGAGACTGGCATGCATGCCGGCGCGCCCGTTTGGGCCTTTTGCAATCCTGCCGCCCGATGAGAGAAAAGGAATCGAACCATGCCGATTTCCCGACGCAACTTCATGATCCTCGGCGCCGTAACCGCGACGGCGTTCGCCATGCCCCCCTTTATCAGCCTCAAGGCCTACGCGGCCAGTCTGGAGCAACCGGCCATGAGTAAAGTGACCCTGCAAGTCAACGGTAAACCGCAAACCCTCGAAGTAGACACCCGCACTACCCTGCTCGACGCCCTGCGCGAACACCTGCACCTGACCGGCACCAAGAAAGGCTGCGACCACGGCCAGTGCGGCGCCTGCACGGTGATCGCCGATGGTCGGCGGATCAACTCCTGCCTGACCCTGGCAGTGATGCACGACGGCAGTGAGGTGACCACCATCGAAGGCCTCGGCATGCCGGACAAGCTGCACCCGATGCAGGCCGCGTTCATCAAGCACGACGGTTACCAGTGCGGCTATTGCACCCCTGGGCAGATCTGCTCGGCGGTCGCTGTGCTCAAAGAAATCCGCGACGGCATTCCCAGCCACGTCAGCCCGAGCCTGACCGAGCCGCCGAAACTGATTGCCGCCGAACTGCAGGAGCGCATGAGCGGCAATATCTGCCGCTGTGGCGCTTACTCGAACATCATCGAAGCCATCACTGAAGTCGCGGAGGTGCCGGCATGAGAGCCTTCAATTACAGCCGCGCCGACTCGCCTGCCGCAGCCGCTTCCCAGGCTGCGCAAGTCGAGGGCGCCAAGTTCATCGCCGGCGGCACCAACCTGCTCGACCTGATGAAACTCGACATCGAAACCCCGGTACACCTGATCGACATCAACCACCTCGGCCTGGACCAGATCGAAGCAACACCCGAAGGCGGACTGCGCATCGGCGCGCTGGTGCGCAACACTGATCTGGCCGCCGACGCGCGCGTGCGCAAGGACTACGCCCTGCTCTCCCGCGCCTTGCTCGCCGGGGCCTCCGGGCAGTTGCGCAACATGGCGACCACCGCCGGCAACCTGCTGCAACGCACCCGCTGCCCGTACTTTTACGACACCCATCAAGCCTGCAACAAACGCAACCCCGGCAGTGGCTGCGCGGCGATCGGTGGCGTGACCCGGCAACTCGGAATAATCGGCGTCAGCGACGCTTGCATCGCCACCCACCCGAGCGACATGGCCATCGCCATGCGCGCGCTGGATGCGCAGATCGAAACGGTCAAGCCTGACGGCAGCACGCGCAGCATTCCCATGGCCGATTTCCATCAGTTGCCGGGCAGCACGCCGCATATCGAAACCAGCCTTACGCCCGGCGAATTCATTACCGCCGTGACCCTGCCGGCACCGGTCGGCGGCACGCACATTTATCACAAGGTGCGGGATCGCTCGTCCTACGCGTTTGCCCTTGTTTCAGTCGGTCTGATCCTGCAAAAGGACGGCACGGGCCGTGTCGCCGTCGGCGGCGTTGCGCCGAAACCGTGGCGGGTCGAAGCCGCTGAAGCGCTGTTGCCCAAGGGCGCCAAAGCGGTCAGCGAACGCCTGCTCGAAGGCGCTACACCCACCGATGACAACCAATTCAAACTGACACTGGTCGAGCGCACGCTGGCTTCGGTGTTGGCGCAAGCGAGGGAAACCGCATGAAATTCGACACGCCCGCCACCACCAATCCCATCGACCGCCTGAAGGTCGTCGGCCAGCCCACCGAGCGCATCGAAGGCCCGTTGAAAACCAGCGGCCAGGCCACTTATGCCTACGAACAACATGAAGCGGCGGCCAATCAGGCCTACGGATTCATGGTCGATTCGGCGATCGCCAAAGGGCGGATCAAAGCCATTCATCTCGACGAAGCCAAAGCCGCGCCCGGCGTACTCGCAATCGTCACTGCCGAGAATGCCGGCAAGCTCGACAAAGGCGATTACAACGCCGCGCATCTGCTCGCCGGTCCCGAAGTGCAGCACTACCAGCAAGCCGTTGCATTGGTGGTTGCCGAAACCTTCGAACAGGCCCGCGCCGCCGCGCAACTGGTCAGGGTCGATTACGAGACCAGCGAAGGCAAGTTCGATCTGGCCAGCGTCAAAGACCTCGGCGTCGAGCCGAAAGACGAGCTGCCCGACGTCAATCACGGCGACTTCGACAAGGCCTTCACCGCCGCGCCGGTGCAGTTCGATCAGACCTACACCACACCAGACCAGTCCCACGCGATGATGGAACCGCACGCCACACTCGCCGCGTGGAAAAACGATCATCTGACCGTGTGGACTTCGAACCAGATGGTCGCCTGGAGTGTCGGTGACATCGCGAAAACCCTCGGCCTGCCGAAGGAAAAAGTCCGATTGGTCTCGCCGTACATCGGCGGTGGTTTCGGCGGCAAGCTGTTCATCCGCGCCGACGTGATCCTCGCCGCTCTCGGCGCGCGCATGGCGGGGCGGCCGGTGAAAGTCGCCCTCGCCCGCCCGCAAATGGCCAACAACACCACCCATCGCCCGGCAACGATTCAGCGCATCCGCATGGGCGCCACGGCGGACGGCAAACTGACCGCCATCGCCCATGAAGGCTGGTCAGGCAACCTCGCTGACGGCAAGGTCGAACTGGCCGCGCAACCGAGCCAGTTGCTCTACGCCGCAGAAAACCGCCGCGTCAGCATGCGCCTCGCACCGCTCGACCTGCCTGAAGGCAACGCCATGCGCGCGCCGGGTGAAGCGCCGGGGCTGATGGTGCTGGAAATCGCCATGGACGAAATGGCCGAACAACTGAAGATGGACCCGGTGCTGTTCCGCATCGCTAACGACACACAAGTCGACCCGGTGAAAACCGAGCGGCCGTTCTCCCAACGCCAACTGGTCAAATGCCTGCAGATCGGCGCGGAGAAATTCGGCTGGGATCAGCGCAAGGCACAACCGGGCAGCCGTCGTGAAGGCCGGTGGCTGATCGGCATGGGCGTGGCGGCGGCGTTTCGCAACAACCTACTGGTCAAGTCCGGCGCCCGCGTACGCCTGGAGCGCGACGGCAAGGTGGTTGTCGAAACGGACATGACCGACATCGGTACCGGCAGCTACACGATCATCGCGCAGACCGCTGCCGAGATGATGGGCGTTGGTCTCCATGATGTGGTGGTGCGTCTGGGCGATTCGGACTTCCCGGTGTCGGCCGGTTCCGGTGGCCAGTTCGGCGGCAACTGCTCGACCGCCGGGGTCTACGCTGCGTGCGTGAAACTGCGCGAAGCGGTGGCGCAGAAGCTGGGGCTGGCGGCGGATCAGGCGGAGTTCGCCGATGGTCAGGTGCGCGTCGGCAGCAAGAGCCTGCCGCTGCGCAACGCGGCTGAAGGCGGCGCATTGGTCGGCGAGGACAGCATCGAATTCGGTGATCTGGCCGAGAAGTATCAGCAATCGACCTTCGGCGCGCACTTCGTCGAAGTCGCCGTCGATGCCGCCACTGGCGAAGTTCGCGTACGGCGCATGTTGGCAGTTTGCGCTGCGGGGCGAATTCTCAACCCGACGTCGGCGCGCAGTCAGGTCATCGGCGCGATGACCATGGGCGTCGGCGCGGCGTTGATGGAAGAACTGGCGGTGGACAAGCGTCTGGGGTTTTTCGTCAACCATGACCTCGCCGGATACGAAGTGCCGGTGCACGCCGACATCCCCCATCAGGAAGTGATCTTCCTCGAAGAAACCGACCCGATTTCGTCGCCGATGAAGGCCAAGGGCGTGGGTGAATTGGGGATTTGCGGCGTGAGTGCAGCGGTGGCCAATGCGATCTACAACGCCACCGGCGCGAGGGTGCGGGAGTATCCGATTACGCTGGACAAGATTCTTGATTCGTTGCCGGAGATGATCTGAAGCGAAAAGCCCCTCATCGGAACGCCGCCCGCCTAGCCCTCTCCCAAAGGGAGAGGGGACCGATCCGGGTATATTCAGGATGTGCAGCGACGTGAAAGTCTTCTGTGTATCCATAATCGCAACGGCAAGTTCAGGTCGATGCACATCGCAAGACACCTCGGTCGGCTCCCACTCCCCCGGGAGACGCCTGGGGTGAGTCGCATGCTGTTAGCGCACCTGCATGGGGTGCTAGGGGTCGAGTGGATTCACCACCACGCTTGCAGAATGCCGAACGTCTCGAGCATCCCCCAATCGGCTCCCTCTCCCTCGGGAGAGGGCTGGGGTGAGGGGCGCGGTTTCACTCGATCTTTGGATATTGCTCATCACTGACCTGCTCCATCCAGTCCACCACCTTGCCATCCAGCACTTCGGCAATCGCGATATGACTCATCGCCGTCGTCGGTGCTGCCCCGTGTCAATGTTTGGCGCCCGGGGCAATCCACACGGTATCGCCCGGGCGGATTTCACGAACCGACTGGCCCCACTCCTGCACCAAGCCTGCCCCCGAGGTGACGATCAATGTCTGCCCCAGCGGATGGGTATGCCATGCAGTGCGCGCGCCCGGCTCGAACGTCACGGTCGCGCCGCTGATCCGCGCCTCATCGGTGCCTTTGAACGGCGCATCCACCCGCACCGTGCCGGTAAACCAGTCAGCAGGGCCTTTGGCCGACGGTTGCGAGCCATTCGGTGTGACCGTGACACGCGGATTTTCAGTGGCCTGCACCTCACCAGCCAGCAGCGAGAGCGTCAGTGCGGAAGCAGCAATCGGGTTCATGGCGTTTCCTCCAATAAATGATGCAACCACTGTAGCGATCCGCACTCTTTGGATAATCGACTAGAATCCGAAAAAACTTATGCAGGACAATCATCAATGCTTCGGGAAAACGCCACCGACCTGCTCGCCTTTCTCGCCGTCGCCCGTGAACGCAGTTTCACCAAGGCTGCGGCCAAACTCGGCGTGTCGCAATCGGCGCTCAGCCACACCATTCGCAGTCTCGAGGCGCGACTCGGCCTGCGCCTGCTGACCCGCACCACACGCAGCGTTTCGCCGACCGAGGCCGGCGAACATTTGCTGCAAACCATCGGCCCGCGCTTCGAGGAAATCGAGGTGGAACTGGCCGCCCTGAGCAACCTGCGTGAAACCCCGGCGGGCAAGATCCGCATCAGCGCCACCGACCATTCGCTGAACTGGATCCTGCGTCCGGTGTTGCAGGATTTCCTGCCGCAGTACCCGGATGTGTCCGTCGAGGTTTGCTGTGACTATGGTTTCGTCGACATCGCCGGCCAGGGCTTCGATGCCGGTGTGCGCCTGGGCGTAGACGTCGCCCAAGGCATGATCGCCACCCGTATCGGTCCAGACATGCGCATGGCCGTAGTCGGCTCCCCCGCCTATTTCGCCCGGCGCGATCCGCCGCAAACCCCGCGCGACCTGACCGACCACGCCTGTAACAACCTGCGCCTGCCAACCAATGGCGGGCTGTATTCGTGGGAGTTCGAAAAGGACGGTGAAAGCCTGAAGGTGCGCGTCTCCGGCCAGGTCACCCTGAATGGTGTGTACCCATTGCTCGACGCCGCACTGGACGGTTTCGGGCTGAGCTACATCCCGGAAAACGTCGTCGCGCCCTTTCTGGCGGACGGTCGCCTGGTCCAGGTGCTGGGAGACTGGTGCCCGACATTTTCCGGTTATCACCTGTACTACCCGAGCCGGCGCCAGGCAGCGCCAGCGTTTGCGTTGTTGCTGGAGGCGTTGCGCTATCGCGGTTGACCCGGTTCAGCCCAGCAACGCAATCAACTGATGCCGCTGCGCATCGGTCAGCATCGGCCCAAAACCGGCTCCGGCGTTGTCAGCCATGTAGCGCGGATTGCTGGTGCCGGGAATCACACAGGTCACCGCCGGATGCGCCAGGAGAAATTTCAGTGCCAGTTGCGGCCAGCTGTTGACCTGTACATCCGAGACCCACGCCGGCAGCGGCTTGCCCTTGAGCCGGGCGAGCAGATCGCCGCCGCCAAACGGCCGATTGCAAATCACCGCCACCCCACGCTCGCGGCACAGCGGCAGGATGCGTTTCTCGACCGCACGATCATCGAGGGCGTAGTTGATTTGCAGAAAATCCAGCTTCTCGGCTTTCAGCACGGCCTCGACATCGTCATAGGCCGACGAGGTGTAATGGGTGATGCCGATGTAGCGAATCCGCCCCTGCTCCTGCCATTCGCGCAGGGTCGGCAAGTGGGTTTGCCAGTCGAGCAGGTTGTGAGTCTGCATCAGGTCGATGCGCTCGGTTTGCAGCAGTCTGAACGACTGCTCCATCTGCGCGATGCCCTCTTTGCGCCCGCGCGTCCACACCTTGGTGGCGAGAAACGCCGGCGAGCGCGGTTCGTGGATCGACAGCAGTTCACCGGTGGTTTGCTCGGCGCGGCCGTACATGGGTGAGCTGTCGATCAGCGTGCCGCCCTTCCTGAACAGCGCCTCGAGGACGGCGGGCAATTGCCGGTAAACCGGATCGCCCGGGGCGACGTCGAAACCGCGATAGGTGCCCAACCCGACCATGGGCAGTGCCTCGGAGCTGGAAGGGATGGCGCGGGTCTGCATGGTCTGGTCTCCTGCCGTGTGCGGCGCAGTGGCGGTCGGCGCTACGCTGCTGGCCAACGCCCGATCAATGGTGAACAGCGCCGCAGCTTGGGCAGCCAGGGTGAGCAAGCGGCGACGTGAGTAACCCTCAGTGTGGCGCATGCGAGTCCTCCTGCTGCGCGGATCTGTTGCACGGTGTGTGCGCCGGCTGTCAGGCGCAGTCGCTGAACTACACTGCCACAGCCAACCTTTCTCCCCGTTAAAAGTAGCCGAATGTCCCGAACCCTGATGTCACTCGTCGTTTTCATCATTGCCGTGTACCTGATGCTGTGCGCCGCGCTGTTCGTGTTTCAGCGCTCGCTGATCTGGTTTCCCCAGCCTGCCGCCGTGGTTACAGCGGACTCGCGAATGAAACTGTCGATGCCGGATGCCGAGGTCTGGGTGACAACCCGAGAGCGCAGCGGATCGCGCGCACTGATTTATTTCGGCGGCAATGCCGAGGACGTATCGCGAAATCTGCCGGAATTCACTGAGGCGTTTCCTGACTACGCGCTGTATTTCCTTCATTACCGGGGCTTTGCTGGGAGCACCGGCTCGCCATCGGAAGCCGCGATCGCCGAAGATGCACTGGCGTTGTTCGATCAGGTCTATGCCACTCATCCGCAGGTCGCCGTGGTCGGTCGCAGCCTCGGTTCGGGGGTGGCGGTGCGCCTGGCCAGTCAGCGGCCGGTGCAGAATCTGATTCTGGTGACGCCGTTCAACAGCCTCGAGGAAATCGCCGCACGGCAATACCCATGGGTGCCGGTGAAATGGTTGCTCAAGGATCGTTTTGAATCGGGCAAGTACGCGGCGCATATCCGCACGCCGACGTTGCTGTTGGCGGCCAGCGATGACGACGTGATTGGGCGCAGCAGCACGCAGCGCTTGTTCGAGAGTTTTCCTGCGGGCGTGGCGACGCTGAAGGTGATGCCGGACTCGGGGCATAACTCCATTTCCGAGCGGGGGGAGTATTTGCGGTGGATGGGGGATGTGTTGAATCGCTAGTGGTTGTTTGCCAGTGATAGAGGGGTCGACCGGGGCGGCGTCTTCGCGAGCAGGCTCGCTCCCACAGTTGTTCCGAGTACGCCGTAAGCGCGATGTGGGAGCGAGCCTGCTCGCGAAGGCAGCGGTTCGAACAACAGCAATTCAATTGCATTTGCCGCCACTGAACCAAGTCCAAAAAACCCAGTCCTATCCGCGCCGCCACACACGGCTCCCTCACTCTAGCGCTGTCCCCTTTCAGAGCTGTCCGTCCCATGCGCCACGCCGTTCGTTCGTCTCGCTTCGTTTCGCTGTGCCTGCTGAGCCTGTTCCCCTTTTTCACTGAATCCGCCCACGCCGGTGCGGAGCGCGAACTGGTGGCCGCGATCAATGATTACCGCGCCCATCCGCAGCGCTGCGACCGCCGCCCTGCGCAGCGTCTGGCGCCTTTGGCTTTGAAATCGAATCTGGCCTTGCCGATCGGCTATCGCTACGGCGGCGGCATGCGCGAGGCGTTGAAGTCTTCCGGCTATTCAGCAATCACGGTGCGCAGCATCCGCATTATCGGAGCCGAAGACGCCGACGAGGCCTTCGATCAGTTGCAGAGCGATTATTGCGGCGCCTTGCTGGATGCGAACTACGCCGAGATCGGCATCAGCCATTCGCGCAATCAATGGCAGGTGGTGCTGGCGCAACCGGTGCTCGACAGCCGCGTCGGTGACAACCGCAGCGTCGGCAAGGCGCTGCTCGCCGAGGTCAACGCTGCCCGCGCCCGGCCGCGTATGTGCGGCCGCCAGCGCTTTGCCGCCGCGCGGCCATTGAGCTGGAATGCCGCCCTCGGCGCAGCGGCTCAGGGCCACAGCAAAGCCATGGCTTACGGCAATTATTTCGCCCACCGCGATCCCGACGGTGACATGCCGGCCGACCGCGCCCGTGCTGCCGGTTATCGCGGCCGCCAGGTCGGGGAAAATATCGCTGCCGGGCAAAGCTCACCAGGCAAAGCCATGGCCGGCTGGCTGGCCAGCCCGGGCCACTGCGCCAACCTGATGAACCCGATGTTCACTCAGGTCGGCGCCGGCTTCGCCAGCGAAGCGCGCAGCGACGACGGCGTTTACTGGACGATGCTGTTCGGCGCGCCGTAAATCACGGCTGACTCCGGGCATTCTCATCGCTTGGCGTGGCCGGGCGCGGCATGACGTGTTGATGGCCGGTCGGGTCGTTGAGCTGGATGACATTACCCTTCTGCCACGCATCAGCCCCCGTTGCGACAGGCGCCGGTTTGATCTCGGCGCGGGCCTTTTTCTTTTCGGCGCTATCAATGCCAAGACGCCGATCGCGCTGGCGGATCATTTGCGCATCGGCCTGACCGTCAGCGGTAAAGCCCATCATCAGCTGCGGCACGCCCAGCGGCAGTTGCTTGTCCTGATCGGTGTGCCAGGTGTGCCAGGTCTTGCCGTAGGTATTGGCGAGTTTTTCCATCAAGCGCGTTTCTGCCACTTGCGGGATGCCCGGCGCGACCAACTGGCCAGAACTGACTTCGTGAGCGTGGCTGTGCCACAAGGCTTTCTCTTTTGCCGGCAATTGCGTGAACAGGCGCTGGCTGATGATGTATTCGACGCCCATCAGCTTGGCTTCAGCGGTGTTGCCGTCGTAGATCACACACTGGAACACTTCTTCGTTGAGCGCCGAGCAGTAGTGGTGCGCTTCCATCTGCGCGCCGGGATGACCGTTGTAAAAATGGAAACCATCGAGGTACATGTTCAACGCGCGGATCGGCGGTTTGTCCTGCAACCACTGTGCGCCGACTTCGAGCATTTCCGTGTCGGACGCCTTGGCCTGGCCGGGTGTCTGCACCGGCGAATCGGTGTTGCTCATGGCGCAACCGGTCAATGCGGCGACCATCAAACCGATAGGAACCCAACGTCCCTGTGAGGTTGTCGTACGCATGTTTCACTCCTCGAACTTTCAGTGACGGGCGCGTGCTGGCCCTGTTCTGCAACTGAAAGCAGGAGATCGGCAGAGTTCGAAAAAGCTGCGTGCGGATCAGACTGGAGAGATCGTCGCCAGCACGCCGATCAGAATGGTCAAGGTCAGAAAGCCGCCGAGAAAAATCGCCATCTTGTACATGTTGCGCTCCTTGAGGCTGGGTGTGCGGTGCACCGGACGCTGCGGGATGAGGTCGGAGGGTGATTGGCCACACTGCCGGGGCATTCTGAGCCTGTGGCTGTACTGAATACAGAGGCAGATGAAACAGAAAAATACGGATCAGATGCGCATCTGATCCGCTTCGGGCATGAAGCGGTATTCAGGCTGAGACTTGAGGATCCACTTTCGGCGCGGTTGATCTACAGTCATGCCGACCGACAACAATAAAAAACCGGAGTGACCATGCCCGACCTCGCCTTGCAGCCCAACGTCGCCGCGTCCCTCGAGAGCTGGCACGAGATGATCCGCAGCGGCAATCTCAAAGCCCTGCCCGAACTGCTCGATCCGCAAGCTGTGTTCCGCTCGCCCATGGCCCACACGCCCTACCCCGGCGCGCCGGTGGTGGCGATGATCCTCAACACCGTGTTCGAAGTCTTCGAAGATTTCGCCTATCACCGCGAGTTGGCGACGGCGGATGGCCTGAATGTGATTCTCGAATTCAGCGCCAGGGTTGGTGCGAAGGAGTTGAAAGGCATCGACATGATTCGCTTCGATGAGCACGGCAAGATCGTCGAGTTCGAAGTGATGGTGCGGCCGCTGAGCGGGTTGCAGGCACTGGGCGAAGAAATGGGTCGGCGCCTCGGTGCCTATCTCGCGTCCGCAAAAGCCTGAATCCGCCCTGCATAAAAAAACCCACTGACCGTCGCCGGTTCAGTGGGTTTTGTGTGTCAGGGTTCTGCTTACAGAGCCATGTCACGTGCAGCGTTTTCCTTCGGCGCTACGGCTTTGTCAGCCGCAGGTGCCGCCGGAGCAGCTACCTGACCGATCGCTGGAGGCGTCGGCAGTTCGAGGATTTTCGCGGTGTAAGCCCACTCGGCAGCCACTTTGGCCGGATCGCTGTTCAGCTGGGTGCCGTAGCTCGGCACGATCTGGTGCAGCTTGGTCTGCCACTCAGGGGATGCGACTTTGTCTTTGAAGACTTTCTGCAGCACGCTCAGCATGATCGGTGCAGCGGTCGACGCGCCCGGCGATGCGCCCAGCAGGCCGGCGATCGAGCCGTCTTGCGAAGCAACGATCTCGGTGCCCAGCTTCAGCACGCCACCAGCGGCTTCATCACGCTTGATGATCTGCACGCGCTGGCCGGCTTGCCACAGACGCCAGTCTTCGGCTTTGGCGTTCGGGAAGTACTCCTTCAGCGCGTTCAGACGGTCTTCATCCGACAGCATCAACTGACCGGCAAGGTACTCGACCAGCGGGTATTCCTTGATGCCGACCTTGGTCATTGGCCAGATGTTGTGGGTGGTGGTGCTGGTCAGCAGGTCGAAGTACGAACCTTCCTTGAGGAACTTGGTGCTGAAGGTCGCGAACGGGCCAAACAGAATGACGCGCTTGCCATCCAGAACACGGGTGTCCAGGTGCGGAACCGACATCGGTGGCGCGCCAACCGAAGCCTTGCCGTAGGCCTTGGCCAGGTGTTGCTCGGCAATCGTCGGGTTCTCGGTCACCAGGAACGAACCGCCAACCGGGAAGCCTGCGTATTCCTTGGCTTCCGGAATGCCCGACTTCTGCAGCAGGTGCAGGGCACCGCCGCCAGCGCCGATGAACACGAACTTGGCGTCGGTTTCGGTCTTGCTGCCGTCCTTGAGGTTTTTGTAGCTCACACGCCAGGTGCCGTCGGCGTTCTTGGTGATGTCTTCGACTTCGCTCGACAGCTTCAGATCGAAGTTGGGTTTGGTTTGCAGGTGAGCGGCGAACTGGCGGGTGATTTCGCCGAAGTTCATGTCCGTACCCAGCGGGCTCCAGGTGGCCGCGATTTTCTGGTTCGGGTCACGCCCTTCCATCATCAGCGGTACCCACTTCTTGATCACCGCCGGGTCTTCGGAGTACTGCATGCCGGCGAACAGCGGGCTCGCCTGCAGGGCTTCGTAGCGCTTTTTCAGGAACTTGATGTTGTCATCGCCCCACACGAAGCTCATGTGCGGTGTGGTGTTGATGAACGAGCGAGGGTTCTTCAGCACGCCCTGCTGAACCTGCCAGGCCCAGAATTGACGGGAAACCTGGAACGCTTCGTTGATCTCGACAGCTTTCGGGATCGTTACGTTGCCCTTGTCGTCTTCCGGGGTGTAGTTCAGCTCGGCGAGGGCCGAGTGACCGGTACCGGCGTTGTTCCAGCCGTTGGAGCTTTCCAGGGCGACGCCATCGAGACGCTCGACCATTTCCATCGACCAGGTCGGTTCCAGCTCATTGATCCACACACCCAGGGTGGTGCTCATGATGCCGCCGCCGATCAGCAGGACGTCAACTTTCTTGGCTTCGGCAGCATTGGCAGACGACATCCCCATCGCCAAAGCCAGACCGAGCAAGGCTGTGTTCACTTTCTTAAACATCTGTTGCACCTATGATAAAACGCCTTCCGCCCGTCGTTGTTATCAGTCTGCGTTGCGCTTTGCTGACGCTCAGGCTGGCGTCGCGCAATCCGGCACACTTCAATATTGACGGGTGGGCACACAAGGCCGACATGTGGCATCGACCTCAGTTAATGTCCCTTCTGAACTGACTTCTTATCGTTATTGGCTTCAGCTGCTTGAGCGACAGGGATCCCGTCGGCCCGCCCGAAAGGCCAGCCAACCGAATTAAGTCAAAGCAAATTTGGCGCGGAGAATATCACGTCAGGGCGAACCCGCGCGTCTGTTCCCGACTTGAAAGTCTTTTTCCGCTCAGGGGCTTATCGGCCATGGGCGATCAAACATGACTGCGATCAGGCATTGGCCTGCAAAGTTTTTTGCGCGATGCGCATCGCAACTTGATAAATCAGTGCCAACCGCTCGTTGTTCATGGAGAAAATAACCTGCTACGTTGTACGATGACTGACGAACCTAGCCAGTCATCCCTACCCAATAACAACAAGGAAACAACATGACCAAATCCCGCCTCCTCATCGGTTTATTCTGCGCCTTCAGCGCCTGTGCCATGGCCGCCCCTGCCCCAGCGGAAAAGGACGTTGCCCAAGCAGTTGATCACCTGACTCAGGCGATGCTGCACAAAGACATCGCCGAGTTGAACGCTCTGACCGCGCCGAACCTGACCTACGGCCACTCCAGCGGCAAGATTCAGAACAAGCAGGAATTCATCGCCGACATCGAAACCGGCCGCAGCGCATTCAAGACCCTGGAGATGCAAAAGCAGACCATCACGATGTCCGGCGATACCGCATTAGTGCGCCACCACTTCTCCGCACAGGCGTTGAAAGGGACCGAGGTGATTCCGACCGAGATCGAGAATTTCCAGATCTGGCAGAAACAGGGTGGGAAATGGTTGTTGGTTGGGCGGCAGGCGTTCAGGTTTTGATTGAGGGCACATTGGCCTGATTCAGTGTTGCCCGAGCTGGCCTATTCGCGAGCAGGCTCAGGCAATGGAAAACCCGCTGGTCTACCTCAACATCACAACCGAAACCGATCCACCGACCGCGCCAACTGCCCCGCCAGATTCGACAACTCATCCGTAGTCGTCGCCGTCTGCCCGATCACCCGGCTATTGCCCTCGCTCATTCCCGCAATCATTTCCACCTGATGGGCGATCTCGTTACTGGCCTGGCTCTGTTCGCCAATCGTGCGGGTGATGTCGTTGACCAGTTGCGTGGTGTTCAGCGTGGCGTCGAGGATCTCGCGAATCGCCCGCTCGACTTCCGCCGTCACCGCCATGCCCTTGTCGACCTGCGCCACGCCCGCCTCCATGCTGCTGACCGCCTCGCGCGTGCTGTTCTGGATGCGCGCGACCATGGCGGCGATTTCCTGGGTCGAGGCGCTGGTGCGTGCGGCCAGACTGCGCACTTCATCGGCGACCACGGCAAAGCCACGGCCCTGTTCACCCGCCCGCGCTGCCTCGATCGCCGCGTTGAGCGCCAGCAGGTTGGTCTGGTCGGCGATGCTCTTGATCACCTGAATGATGTTGAAGATTGCCTCGGATTCCTGATCCAGCGTGCGGATCACTTGCGCCGACTGCTGTGCCGAGCGGGCGATGTCGTCCATGTCGCTGACCACTTGGTGAATCACCCCGCCACCCTCTTTGGCCAGATTTTCGGCCTGATTGGCCATGCTCAGGGCACGTTCGGCGTGGCGGGTGATTTCTTCGATACTGGCGGTCATCTGGCTGGCGGCAGCGGCCATGGTGCCGGCGGCGACGCTTTGCTGCTGGCTGCTGTCGGCGACCTGATGGCAGCCGTGGCTGAGCTGCTCGCTCATGCCACTGACGCCGTGAGCGTTGCGCCGGACCACGTCGATCATGTTGCGCAGATCACGCTGCATGGTCGCCAATGTACGGATCAAAACGCTGGCTTCGTCCTTGCCGGCGGGCTCGACAATCGGTTCGCTGAGATTGCCATGGGCAATGCTTTCGGCGATGCGGCTGGCGGATTTGAGCGGCCCCATGATACTCAGGATCACCCAGCGCCCCTGAATCAGCAGCAGCAACAGACTGACGACCAGCACCACTGCCAGCGCAAGATTGGCGTGGCGGATGGCCGCTTCGGTACCTTCGCTGGTGTGCAGGGTGTTGTTTTCGATCAGTTCGCTGAGCGCGCCCATCTGCTCTTCGAGCTGAGTAAAGGCGCTATTGAACGTGCCGAGCTGCTGTTGGGCGGCATCCGGATTGTCCAGCGCCACGCCGACGATCTGCTCGGCGGATTTGATGTAGGTATCGAGGCTCGGCTTGATCTGCTCCAGCGCCGTGCGCAATGCCGGGTTGATCGGCAGCTTGAGGTTGTCATCCAGCACTTCACGAAAATGCCCGGCGTGCTCGGTGAGCGAATCGCGCACGTCGGTGGCGGTGGCGGTGCTTTTGCCCAGGCCGACCAGCATCGCCGAATAGACATCGGCGCGCAGGGCGTCGTGCATCATGTCCGCTTCCATGTGATTGCGCAGCGCGCTCATGCTCACCGTGTTATCGCCGACCGCCGTGGCCATCCGCAGGTTGCCGACGTAACTGACCAGACTCACGATCAGCGCCGTCAGCAGGCTGGTCGCAATCAGCAACACCAAACGCAGTTTGATCGACACCGTGGAATCTCCCGTGGGCACGCTGGATTGCGCTTGTCGGATTTCAGTTAAGCCTATGTGCAGGGAACTGCCGACACAGAGCGTATCGGCTGATGTCAGCGGCGACTTAAATCCGGCAAAACTTTTCAAACGCGAACCCGGTCACACCTTGCAGCGCCGCTGGATAATGCCTTCATCGCCGGTTAACCCCGGCAGGCTATCAATCCATGGCTTCGAACATTCATGCAGCTGAAGGAAACGCTTATGAAACGCGCACTGTGGTTTGGTCTGCTCGGCACGCTGGCAATCGGCACCGCACAAGCGGCAACGGAGAAAGTCGCGATCAACCTGGTCAGCGCCGACGGCGCGCCGCAGGCGATCGGCTCGGTCACCGTCAGCGAGACGCCTTATGGCCTGCTGTTCACCCCCGACCTGAAATCGTTGCCGGCCGGCATCCACGGCTTCCATGTCCATGAAAACGGCAGCTGCGAAGCGGGCACCAAGGATGGCGTCAAAGGCGCAGCACTGGCCGCTGGCGGACACTTCGATCCGGCGAAAACCGGCAAGCACCTTGGCCCTTACGCCAACGGGCATCTGGGCGATCTGCCGGCGGTATATGTGATGGCTGATGGTGTCGCCAACTACCCGGTGCTGGCGCCGCGCCTGAAGAAGATCGCCGAGATCAAGGGCCACGCCCTGATGATTCACGCCGGCGGCGATAACCATTCCGACATGCCCAAGCCACTGGGCGGTGGCGGTGATCGCATGGCCTGTGGGGTGATCTGATCCCTCACCGCGGCGCTCGGCGCCAGCGCGTCAATACCAGCAAGGACAGCCCGGCGCCGAACAGCGCCAGGGCCATGTCCTTCTGCGAATCCCAAGGATCATTCTGCGCACCGACGAAGGCCTGGCCAGTGTCGTCGCCCAGGTAAGCGCCGCCGACCCATTCGATCAATTCGTACAACGCCGACGTCGCCAGCACAACATTCAGGGTCAACAGCGCCAGCCACGCGCCGCGCAACGGCGTCAGACGCAGCAGCACTTCGCGAATCGGCCAGACCAGCAGCAATCCATAGCTAAGGTGCACCAGCCGATCATAGTGATTGCGTTCCAAGCCAAGAACTTTGTTGACGCTGACCCCGGCCAACAGCGTGCCCCACTGATCGTACGGCACCCGCGAATAGGTGTAATGCGCGCCGACTTCATGAATGCACAGAAAGGCGAAGAGCATCCCCAGCGACAGCGTCGACAGGCGAAAACGCCGATGCGCCAGCAGCAGGGTCAACACCAGCGCCAACGCCAGGACATTTTCCAATAGCCAGTCGACGCGGCTGCGCGGGAACAGGCCGAGCGCGATGGTCAGGCAGACAAATCCAGCGAGCAAAAGCGCTTCGATCCGCGTATCTGCCGGTTGGGCAACGTTATCGCTGACTCTGACGAGCATGGGTCGATTCTCGGCAATACAGGCAAGCGGTAGACCCTTGCCGGTTTTGCCCGGTTCCTCGCCGCTACGTTTTTGCGGCCTACGGAACTCCCGCGCGCCGTTCACCTCTGAGGTTATGTAGTCCCTTCCCTTTTTGCTTAGCGCTTGTGGAGGAACACGTCATGCGCAAGTTAGTCCTGATTTCTTCTCTTATGCTTTGCCTGCCGGTCGGTTCGGCGCTGGCCCGCGTTGACGCGGGTGATGTCGCCACTTCGGCCGGTGTGTCCGCGTCGCTTTACTCGACCTTCAAGGACGACAAAATGGTGATTCCGGCCCGTGACGACGTGTCTGCATTCGTCGCCAGCGGCGGGGCCATTCGTGGGGTTTATCTTGAGTCGGTACTGCAACAGGTGCGCCAGGCCAACCCTGGCTTGAACGCCAGTGATGAAGACTTGGCCAACGCCATTCTGGTGCAATACGAAGGCGTGCAGCAGTAGTCACGAGGGAAGCAGCGGCCGATGGACGGCCGCTGAGTGCGCATAGGCAAACATGTCCGACGGCCTCTATGATGGAGGCCATGACGACCACCGTGCCCTTGCGCTCACCCTGCCCTCCCGGCGCCTGCATCTGCGGGCGCGATCCGTTGCTGGAAACCCCCGGCGCCGATCCGCGCATCCTGCGCCTGACTCGCGCAGAGGAAAAAATCCTCCTGGCGCGCCTGGAACAACTCAAAGACCTCGCCGACCTCAAACGCCTGCAACAGCGCATGTACGAGCAGTTGGGCATCCGCGTCGACGTCGCCCCCGGTTTCAACGAAGTCCGCACCATGCGCGGCATCGCCATTCAGATCGACGAGCTGCCAGGCCTGTGTCGCAAGACTCGCGCGGCGATCCCGGCGGCGATTCGCAAGGGCCTGGAAAACCACCCGCAAATCGCCTTCGAACTGCTCAACGCCCACGACTTGCTGCGCGACACCTGATCACTTTTTCATGCCGACGCGTTTGCGCATCTCGGCGGTGATGGTCTGACGGGTTTTCTTCATGTCCGCCCAAGGCTCATCACCGACTTCGGTCAGACGCTCGTGAACGTTGTAGATGTTCCAGTGATTACCGCCCTTGATTTCAGCGACTTCCTCTCGGTACAGCGGCACCGACACCGGCATGCCTTCCCGCGCGCGTGCGGCGTAGGCGCAAATGGTGGTGGCGCCGAGGCCGTTGCGCAGGTAATCGATGAAGATCCGCCCGACGCGGTTTTTCGGCCCGGACACCGCTGAAATACGATCCGGCAGCAACTTGGCCATATGGCTGACGATGGCGTGGCTGAAGTCCTTCACTTCGTCCCAGCCATGCTTGCGCGTCAACGGCACCACCAAGTGAATGCCTTTGCCGCCACTGGTTTTCAGGAAGGCTTTGAGGCCCAGCTCATCGAGCACGGTGAGGGTCAGCGCGGTGGCTTCAACCATGCTTTTCCATGGCAGCGCCGGATCCGGGTCGAGATCGAGGACGAAACGATCGGGCTTGTCCAGATCCACCTTTGTAGCGTTCCAGGTGTGCAGCTCGACGGTACTCATCTGCACCGCGCCGACCAGCGCTTCGGGATTGTTGATCATCATCACTGGCTGGCCGGTGATGTCCTTGTCTAGTGCAGTAATCCCCGGGATAGCCAGGCGTTCGGCGTTCTTTTGGAAGAACAATTCGCCGGCAATGCCGTCCGGTGCACGCACCAACGCCACGGGGCGATCCTTGAGTTGCGGCAGGATGTATTCGGCGACACTGGCGTAATACTGCGCCAGTTGCATTTTGGTCGTGCCGCTGACGGCGTCGATCACCCGATCCGGGTGGGTAATGCGTACCTTGCCGCCGGCCAGTCCTGATTGCGACGGTGCGGTCTCGGCTTTTTTGCTGGCGGCGGTTTTCTTTGCCGGCTGCTTGTCGGCGGTTTTGGTCTTTTGGGTTTTTTCGTTCTTTTCGTACTTGGCAGCTTTCACAGGCTTCGCTCGCTCCTCGGTAATGTCCTTGGCCGGTTTGTCATCGCGCAAACCATGGAACACGGCGTGGCGCACCGAGCCGTCCTTGGTCATCTCGGCGAATGCCACTTCGGCCAGCAGTTTGGGTTTGAGCCAGTGCACACCTTTTGCCTCGAAACCGCTGGGCGGATTGACCACTGCGGCGCTTTTGGTCTGCAACGGCTTGAGTTGGGCGAGGATGCTTTTCAATGTGGTTTCGTTGAACCCGGTGCCGACCTTGCCGGCATAGCGCAACTCGCCGCTGTCACGGTCGTGCAGGCCGAGCAGCAAGGCACCGAAGGCACTGCGCGCACCTTTCGGATCGGTGTAGCCGACGATGACGAATTCCTGGCGATGCTTGCATTTGAGCTTGATCCAGTCGCCGCTGCGCCGCGACACATAAGGCGAGCCGAGGCGTTTGCCGATCAGGCCTTCCATCTGCATCTGGCAGGCGCTGTTGAGCAGCGCGTCCGGGGTTTCTTCGAAGGCTTCGGAGAAGCGCAGCGTTGAGGATTCTTTCTGCGCACCGAGGATGGTGCTCAGCGCGGCGCGGCGTTCTTCCACCGGCACATCGCGCAGGTCGACGCCATTGAGATACGGCACGTCGAACAGGTAATAAACAATGTTGCCGCTGCGCCCGGCATCGAAGGCATTCTGCAACGCCTGAAAGTCCGGCACGCCTTGCTCATTGGCCACGACCATTTCACCGTCCAGCCATGCCGATTCCAGACCCAATGCCGCCAGTGCCTTGGCCTGCTGCGGGAGTTTGTGCGTCCAGTCGTGGCCATTGCGGGTGAACAGCTGCACCTCATCGTGATCGATCCGCGCCATGATCCGGTAGCCGTCGAACTTGATCTCGTAGCTCCACTGCCCTTCGGGTGCGCTGTCGACCAGCGTCGCCAGTTCCGGCTTGATCAGTGCAGGCAACTTGGCCTTGCGCGCGCCGGTAAGCTGCCCGGACGCCTGCTTGCGCGGCTTGGCCGGGGCCTTTTTTACCGGTTTGGCTTTATCGGCAGCAGCCGCCGATTTGCCAACAATCGTGCGCTCGCTGAGCACGCTGTCGGGCTCGGCGACCAGCACGTCGAAATCATCCTGCGGTCGCGCGGCGTTGTCCTGATGCTTGATCAGGAACCATTGTTCTTTCTTGCCCGGCATGTGCGTACGCACCAGATTCCACACGCCGCCAAGCTTCTCGCCCTGCAGCTCGAACTTCAGTCGGCCCTTGGCATAGGCCTTGTGCGGATCCTCCAGCGGTATCCACACGCCGCGATCCCAGACGATCACATCACCGGCGCCGTAATGCCCTTCGGGAATGCTGCCTTCGAACGTCGCGTAATCGAGCGGATGATCCTCGACATGAATCGCCAGACGCTTGACCGACGGGTCCAGCGACGGCCCCTTCGGCACCGCCCAGCTCTTCAGGGCGCCGTCGAGCTCGAGGCGAAAGTCGTAATGCAGGTGCGAAGCGTCGTGCTTCTGGATGCAGAACTGCAAGGCATGATCCTTGGCCGACTTTCGGCCCGAGCGCTTGACTGCGGCCGGCTCCGACGTCGCGGAAAAATCACGCATGCGGTTGTAATCGTCGAGGTTCCTGTTCATGAGCACACCGATGGCAGACGGGTTCTGTTATGCAGAAGAGCGACACGGCGGCGGAAAAATTCAATCGAGGTAAAAAAGCCCCGGACGGATGGAGCGGCCGGGGCTTGTAACGACACATCCAGTAATTGGCTGGGGCTGGCTAAACAGAGTGCAGACGCTAAGACTTTTCCGGCCTGATTGCGTCAGGCAACGATAGACCGACGCAGCCATAGCGCCAGCACCGTTGGGCTGACGCCGGCTCACCGATGAAATCGCACCCGAGAAATTTTCCGCGAGCCAGCTAAGATTCATGGGTGGTGAACCTTATCCCGGCCAAACCGGTCGATAGCTGCAACCCGACCCGGTTTGCCGACGCCCTTTCTGACGATGGGCGATACCCGGCTTGCTTCACTTTCTGGAGAACGCCCCCGTGATATCCACCGTACACATCGCCAGGCTCAAAGCATGGGGCGCCCATGGTTTTACCGCGACTGGCGTGGTCACCGCCTTCCTCGCCACCCTCGCCCTGCTGGAAAACCAGCCGATTCATTGCCTGATGTGGCTGGGCGTGGCGCTGATCGTCGACGGCCTCGATGGCGCACTGGCGCGCAAGGTCAATGTGCAATCGGTGCTGCCGAGTTTCGACGGTTCGATCCTTGATCTGGTCATCGATTACCTGACTTATGTATTCATCCCGGCACTGTTTATCTACCGCTACATTCCCCTGCCCGATTACACCCTGTTGCTGACGGTGTCGGTAATTCTGGTGTCGTCGCTGTTCTGCTTCTGCAACGTCAACATGAAGAGCAAGGACAACTATTTTGTCGGCTTCCCTGCGGCCTGGAACGTGGTTGCGCTGTGCCTGTACATCATCGGCCCGGGGCCGTGGATCACCTTTCTCACCGTGATCGGTCTGGCATTGCTGACGGTGACGCGGATGAAGTTCCTGCACCCGTTCCGCGTGCGTCGTTTCATGCCGATCAATATCGCGGTGACGGCGATCTGGCTGTTGTGCAGCCTGTCGCTGGTGCTCAATCACCCGGTGATCAATCCGCTGGTAATGGGCTTGTGGTTGCTGATGTCGGCTTATTTTCTGGGGATCTGCATCTGGCGCACGGCGCTGGAGTGGTTTGATCGCAGCCATTTGAAATAAGCACATCCCCCTGTGGGAGCGAGCCTGCTCGCGAATGCGGTGGTTCCATCAACATAAAGGTTGGCTGGCACACCGCTTTCGCGAGCAGGCTCGCTCCCACAGAGATCTTCATCGACCAGGAAATCCGATGTGGACTAGCGCTTGGTAATCACCACCTCCAGATACTCACTCGGCACCACCAGCGACGCCTCCCCGCCGCGATTCGACCGGTTGAGCAACTCTGTCAGATCATCCTCCAGCGCCTGTCCGGCCTCCGCCGACAACACCGCAAAAGCCTTGTGCACCGGCCCGTACCAGTGGCGAAAGATGTCAATGAAATGCGCCGCCGAGCGGTAGCGGAAATTGAAGTGGCTGCGGGTCACGCGTACGACAAAATCGCGGTCATCGAAATGCTTGTGCAGCCACGCATCCGAGCCCCAGTTCGATGGCGGCTGAGCAACCGCGGGCGGTGGCAGATGCTGGCCGAGAATCTTGAACATCTGCCCGACGAAGCCCTCCGGCGTCCAGTTGGCCATTCCGATCCGCCCGCCCCGCCGACAGACCCGCCCCAGCTCATTAGCGGCGCTGACCTGGTCAGGCGCGAACATCACGCCGAAAGTCGACAACACGGCGTCGTAGCTTTCATCGGGAAAAGGCAGAGCCTCGGCATCGGCCACTTGAAAAATCACCTCCAGATGTTCGGCCCGGGCGCGATCCTGACCACGCTCCAGCAATGCCGCGACGTAATCGGTCGAGGTCACCACACAACCGCGCCGCGCCGCTGCCAGGGTTGCGTTGCCGTTACCGGCGGCGACATCCAGCACCTGTTCATCACAGCGCAGATCGCAGGCCTCGGCGAGGCTTTCACCGACGATCTGCAAAGTCGTGCCGATCACGGCGTAGTCGCCACTGGCCCAAGCGACTTTCTGACGTTCCTTCAGGGCAGTGAGATCAATCGGGGTACTCATGACAGCGAGCTCCGTGGCAGAGAGAATGCACAGGCTGCGACGCGGACCGTGCTTGCTCACTATCGCGCCGAGGCTGCCCGGCGTCCCTGCCAATCGTCCGCCAGCCCCCTAAACCCGGCACTTTGCCGATGAGCGGCGTAAATCTGTCAAGCGCCTGATACACCTTGCGCATTGTCAGCGTTGCGGGATTGGTTTCTGATGCGGGCTCGCCCAAGCAAAGGACTCGACCGATGTCACTGCACCTCGACTGGCTCGCCGCGCACATGCAACACAGCGATCGCTACGCAGCGTGGATTCACCAACAATTCCACTACGAATACGCCGACCAGCCCCTGGCTCAATGGCAGCGCGAATTTGCCGAGGGCCAAAGCAATGGTGAATGGTCGTGCCTGATTGCCATGGACGGTGAACGCCTGCTCGGTGGTGCCGCACTGGCCCGCAACGACTTGGCTGATCGCGCCGATCTCGGCCCATGGCTCGCCTGCGTATTCGTTGATCCCGAGGCGCGCGGGCGAGGGTTGGCGGAGCAGCTGATTGAAGGGATTTGCGAGGCAGCAAAGCAGCGTGGGGTGTCGCGCTTGTACTTGCACACGCAAGACAAACACGACTACTACCGTAAACGCGGCTGGCAGCTATTGGAGGGTTTCCAGGCGTGGGAAAAACAACAATGGCTCATGGTCCGCGACCTGTGAGCCATTTGGTTTTTTTTGATCAGGCTGCCGGTGCTTTCGCCTCCTCCAGCAACTGCTTGATCATCTGCTCCTGCTCGGCATAACGACCTTCACCGAAGTGGCTGTAACGCATCTGGCCCTTGGCGTCGATCAGGTAATGCGCTGGCCAGTATTGATTGTCGAAGTTGCGCCAGATCGCATAGTCGTTGTCGATCGCTACCGGGTAGGTGATACCGAGTTTTTTCACCTGATCCTTGACGTTGTTGATGATGCGTTCGTAGCCGTATTCGGGGGTGTGCACGCCGATCACTACCAGGCCGTCCTTCTCGTATTTCTTCGCCCAGTCTTTGACGTACGGCAGGGTGTGCTGGCAGTTGATGCAGTCGTAGGTCCAGAAGTCCACCAGCACCACTTTGCCGCGCAGGGATTCGGCACTGAGCTCTGGTGAATTGAGCCATTGCACGGCGCCCGACAGCGACGGCATTGCGCCCCGGGCCTCGTCCATCATCGAATCGGCGCGGACCTTGCTGACGAAGTAGTCGACCACTTTCGGCACGTTTTCCAGAACGTTTTTCTCGACGCTGGCCACGCCCTCGGAAGAGGTATTGGCGAGCAGGGTCTTGTCGGCGCCCGTCGAAATCACCGCAACTGTAGCAAGCACCGCAACCCCGGCACCGCGACGCAACCAGCCGCTGAACGGGATCGACGGTTTCAGCCGATTGACCAGACCGCGCCCGGCGAAGATCAACGTGCCCAGCGACAAGGCACTGCCGACGCCGTAAGCCAGCAGCAACAGGCTGGTCTGGGCATTGGCGCCTTGCAACATTGCGCCGGTCAGAATCACCCCCAGGATCGGCCCGGCACAGGGCGCCCACAACAGGCCGGTGGCGACACCGAGCATGATCGAGCCCATCGGTCCGGCACGTTTACGCGTGTCCTGATCGAGACGATTGCCAAGCGCGACAAACGGCCTGGTCAGCCAGTCACCGACGCGGGCCGAGATCAGCGACAGGGCGAACAGCGCCATGACCAGCAAGGCGACGTGGCGGCCGGTGTTGCTGGCCTGGATCACCCACTCGCTGCTGACCACCGCGAGGCTGGAGATCAGCGCAAAGGTCAGCGCCATGCCGGCCAGAGTCAGGAGGATCGAGGAGCGGGTACGGTTGGCGCCAGCGAACAGAAACGGCACCACCGGCAGGATGCACGGACTGAGAACGGTCAGCAGACCGCCGAGAAATGCGATGAGGTACATAAGGGGTCACCTTGGAATGGGAGCTGGGCACACAACCGGCCAGCGAGGGAAACGTCCCCTCGCTAGCTCGCTTTATTTACGCCGTGGCTCATGCAGTCTGGCCGTCGAGCAACTGCCCTTGAGGCGTGCGACTGGTACCGTTTTCCGCGACCAGTTGGCCTTGCGGTGTACGGCTGGAACCATCAGCGGCAACCATCTGCCCCTGCGGCGTGCGGCTGGAACCATCAGCGGCGACCATCTGCCCCTGCGGTGTGCGGCTGGAACCGTCAGCGGCAACCATCTGCCCCTGCGGTGTGCGGCTGGAACCGTCAGCGGCAACCATCTGCCCCTGCGGTGTGCGGCTGGAGCCGTCAGCGGCGATCAAGGCATCGCTGCCCTCCTTCGCCACGGTGGTCAGCTGGAAGCAGGTGCTGCTGGCGCAACTGCTCTGCTCCACAGCACTGTTGGCGTGGGCGGCGGCACCGGTGAAGGCGAAGGCTGCTGCGGTCAGAAAGCGCGAGACGTTGTTCATGGCAAAACTCCTTGCAGAAAAAGTAGGGATGACTCAGTTCTGGTTGTTGCAGCCGTCAGCGAATTTGCTGTAATCCAGCTCGCGGGTTTTGCCGGCGGAATCGAGGTAGGTCATGCGCGCCTCGGTGATGCCGCAGGTCACCGAGGTGTCTTCGGTCATCGACAGCACTTTCTGGATATCCAGATGGGTGCCGTAGGTGTAGGTTTGCCGGCTGACGTCAGCTTCGGCGTGGGCCGACAGGGTGCAGATGTTCAGAGCGGCGAACAGGCAGGCGGCGAATACGGATTTGTTGTTCATGGTGTAGTCCTCAAGGCTTCAGTGGGTTTGAGCCGAGGCGGTCTGTGTGTGCCTCGATGGAGCCTATTTGAGGCCTTCGAGGTATCGCGTCTGTGTCAGGAAAGGACGAGAATCACTCGTTGTGTATCCATGCAGCGTGTAGATACAGAGCGATACAAAACCCCGAAAAAATCGTGATTTTGCGTCGGTGTGTATCCGCCGCTGCGGCAGATACACTGCAATACAAAGGCAGGCGGGCGTGCGGTCTACGGCGATATAGACTGCACGGCATTCCCCCTTTGACAGAGGCTTGAACCGATGGAACATGTCGATCACATTCTCATCGTCGACGACGACCGCGAGATCCGTGAACTGGTAGGCAACTACCTGAAGAAGAACGGCCTGCGCACAACAGTGGTCGCCGATGGCCGGCAGATGCGCAGCTTCCTTGATGCCAACACCGTCGACCTGATCGTGCTCGACATCATGATGCCCGGCGACGATGGCCTGCAGCTGTGCCGCGAATTGCGTGTGGGCAAACACAAGGCGACGCCGGTGCTGATGCTCACCGCGCGCAACGATGAGACCGATCGCATCATCGGTCTGGAAATGGGCGCCGACGATTACCTGAGCAAACCTTTCGCCGCCCGCGAGCTGCTGGCGCGGATCAACGCCGTATTGCGCCGCACACGCATGTTGCCGCCGAATCTGGTGGTCACCGAAGCCGGACGCCTGCTGGCGTTCGGTCGTTGGCAGCTGGACACCTCGGCCCGCCACTTGCTCGACAGCGACGGCACCATGGTTGCCCTCAGCGGTGCCGAATACCGCCTGCTGCGGGTGTTCCTCGACCATCCGCAACGGGTGCTCAGCCGCGATCAACTGCTCAACCTGACCCAGGGCCGCGAGGCCGATCTGTTCGATCGCTCCATCGATCTGCTGGTCAGTCGCCTGCGTCAACGCCTGCTGGACGATGCTCGCGAGCCGGCCTATATCAAGACCGTGCGCAGTGAAGGTTATGTGTTTTCGCTGCCGGTCGAACTGCTTGGGGCGTCGGCATGAAACTCAAGCTGCAATGGCCGCGCACCCTCGCCTCGCGCCTGTCGCTGATCTTTCTGATCGGGCTGATTCTGGCGCAGGGTCTGTCGTTCGGCGCGCAGTATTACGAGCGTTACCAGAGCGCGAAAAGCACCATGCTCGGCAACCTCGAAACCGACGTCTCGACGTCGATGGCGATCCTCGATCGCCTGCCCGCCGCCGAGCGCGAAGCCTGGCTGCCGCGATTGGCCCGGCGCAATTACGGCTACCTGCTCAATGAGGGCGAACCGGGCATGCCGGTGACCTCGGCTGAAAAGTCCGTCGCGATTGCCTCAATTACGGCGGCCATCGGCGACACTTATCCAATCGTGTTTACCGAAGTTCCCGGTGGTCCGAGACAACATTTCCAAGGCCACTTGCGCCTGAGCGACGGCAGCCCGGTGACCATCGATATCCGTCCGGCGATGGTGCCGTTGTCGCCGTGGTTGCCGGTGGTGCTGCTCGGGCAACTGGCGTTGCTGATCCTCTGCACCTGGCTCGCCGTGCGCATTGCCATCCGTCCCCTCACCCGCCTCGCCAACGCCGTGGAAACCCTCGACCCCAACGCTCACCCGATCAAGCTCGACGAGCAAGGGCCGACCGAAGTGGTCCACGCGGCACGGGCGTTCAACGCCATGCAAATGCGCATCGCCGCCTACCTGAAAGAACGCATGCAACTGCTCGCGGCGATTTCCCACGACCTGCAAACGCCGATCACCCGGATGAAACTGCGCGCAGAATTCATGGACGACTCGGTCGAGAAAGACAAACTGAGCAGCGATCTCGGCGAAATCGAGCATCTGGTGCGCGAAGGCGTGGCTTACGCTCGCAGCGTTCACGGCGCCACCGAAGAAAGCCGGCGTACTGATCTCGACTCGTTCCTCGACAGCCTGGTCTTCGACTATCAGGACATGGGCAAGGACGTGCAGCTCGGCGGCAAAAGCAAAGCGGTAATCGAAACCCGCCCGCAGGCCCTGCGCCGGGTGCTGGTGAACCTGACCGACAACGCCCTGAAATTCGCCGGCGCCGCGCAATTGCAGGTCGAAGCGCAGGGCAACAGCCTGTCGGTGAAAGTCCTCGATCGCGGCCCGGGCATCGCCGAGGCCGAACTGGCGCAGGTGCTGGAACCCTTCTACCGCGTGGAAAACTCGCGCAATCGCGACACCGGCGGCACCGGTCTCGGACTGGCGATCGCCCAGCAATTGGCGTTGGCGCTCGGTGGCTCGCTTATGTTGAGCAATCGTGAAGGTGGCGGGTTGTGCGCTGAACTGAAGTTGCCGCTGCCACGCTGAGAAAAACACCGACTAGACTCATTCATTACCCAGTCGAGGGGGCCGCAGGACGTCTGCTGTGCCCTGCCCCAATCCGTGACCACCGCCCGGTGGCGCCTGCCTCGACATTCAACGCCGCCGGACGGTGATCCTGTTTCAGGAGCACACGTGATGAATGAGGCGAAGCTCAACGAATTCATGGGCAAACTGGTCAACGACATGGGTGGTGCGGCGATGCTGGCCAATGTCATTGTCGGCGAAGAACTCGGTCTGTACCGGGCAATGGCCGACAGCCAACCGATCAGCCCCGAAGCCCTTGCGGCGAAAACCACCTGCAATCCGCGCCTGGTACGCGAATGGCTCAGCGCCCATGCCGCATCAGGCTATATGGAACACGTTGACGGTCAATTTCGCTTGCCTGAAGAACAGGCACTGGCGCTGGCCGTGGAGGATTCGCCGGTGTATGTCGCTGGCGGTCTCGGCGTGGTGGCGTCGTTTTTCCATGACAAGGACAAACTGGTCAAGGCCATGCGCGGCAATGGCGCCTTGTCGTGGGGCGATCACCATCCGTGCATGTTCAGCGGCACCGAACGTTTCTTCCGCCCCGGTTACAAAGGTCACCTGATTGCCGAATGGCTGCCGGCGCTCGACGGCGTGGTGGCGAAGCTGGAACGCGGGGCCAAGGTTGCCGACATCGGCTGCGGCCACGGCGCCTCGACGGTGATCATGGCCCAGGCGTTTCCCAAATCGCAGTTTGTCGGCTTCGACTTCCACGAGCCGTCAGTCACCGTCGCCACGCAACGGGCCGAAGAAGGCGGCGTGGGCAACCGCGCCAGGTTCTTCGAGGGCACGGCGAAAAACTATCCCGGCGGCGACTACGACCTGATCTGCTTTTTCGACTGCCTGCACGACATGGGCGACCCGGTCGGCGCCGCTCGCCACGCTCATGAGTCGCTGAAAGACGACGGCACGGTGTTGCTGGTCGAACCGTTCGCCAACGACAAACTGGACGACAATCTCAACGCGGTCGGGCGCCTGTTCTACGCCGCCTCGACGTTTATCTGCACACCCAATTCGCTGTCCCAGGAAGTCGGCCTCGGGCTCGGTGCGCAGGCTGGGGAAATGCGCCTGCGCAAAGTCTTTGTCGAGGCCGGGTTCAAGCAGTTCCGCCGCGCCACGCAAACGCCTTTCAACCTGATACTGGAGGCGCGCAAGTAACCCGTGCGGATCGCGTGCTAACCTGCGGGGCACTGCCCATTCTGGAGTGCTGAGCATGCTCGATAGCCCGATCCGCGAACATCTCGATATGCTGTTGCAGGCCATGGCCGACGATAAATTCCTGATATTGACCGGCGCCGGCATCAGCACGCCATCGGGCATTCCGGACTATCGCGACAGTGACGGCGTGCGTCGTGGGCGGCAGCCGATGATGTATCAGGAGTTTCTCGCCGCCCCGGAATCACGCCGGCGCTACTGGGCGCGGGCCATGCTCGGCTGGCCGCGCGTGCGAAAGGCCCGACCGAATGCCGCGCATGAGGCGCTGGCGACGTTGCAGCAGCGTGGCCGGATCAGCGCTTTGATCACGCAGAACGTCGATACCTTGCACGATCAGGCCGGCAGCCACGATGTGATCGAACTGCACGGCAGCCTGCATCGAGTGCTGTGCCTGGATTGCGGGCAGCGCAGCGAGCGCGACGCGATCCAGCAGATGATGGAGGCACACAATCCCTACCTGAGTGGTGTTGATGCGGTGCAGGCGCCGGATGGCGATACCTTGCTCGACCCGGCATTTGAAGCGCGCTTTCAGGTACCGCAGTGCCCGCATTGCGCGGGTGAGCGGATGAAACCGGATGTGGTGTTCTTCGGCGAGAACGTGGCGCAACCGACAGCCGCACGGGCGCTGGCCGCCGCCGAGAATGCGGCGGGGTTGCTGGTGGTGGGATCGTCGTTGATGGCGTATTCGGCGTTTCGCTTGTGTCGGGTGATTGCCGAGCATGGCAAGCCGTTGATGGCGATCAATCTGGGCAAGACCCGGGCGGATGATCTGCTCGATTTGAAAATTGAAGGCTCGTGTGAGGAGCTTTTGCCGTGGTTGGTGGAGGAGCTGGGTCGGTGAGATTTTGAGTAATGGGTTCGGCTTGAAATCGGCCCCTCACCCTAGCCCTCTCCCGAGGGAGAGGGGACTGACCGAGGTGTTTGTACGGGATTCGTCGACCTGAAATCACTCATCGAACTCAGATCTTTGACTGCCGTGCTGGTGCCGGACTCAATGCGCCCGATCCAGCCCCGCCAGCAATGCGCTGTCGTGGCTGTAGATGTCCGGCGCATAACGCACATGGCCGCTGCTGTCGACTTGCGCCGTCCAGTAGGTCATCAGGATCGGCACCGGCGCCGACAGGCGAAATTCATGGGTGGTGCCGGTTGCCAGCAAAGTCTCGGTGCGGGCTTTTTCCGCCGGGGACAGCAGCAGATCGCGCAGTTGCAGCGGGTGCTCGACCCGCACGCAACCGGAGCTGAACGCCCGTGGGCCTTTTTCAAACAGCGCCTTGCTCGGCGTGTCGTGCAGGTAGACCGAGAACGGGTTGGGGAAACGGATGACCATTTGCCCCAGCGGATTGCGCGGGCCGGCGTCCTGACGCAGGAGGATGTTGCCGGGGTTGTCCCAGTCGATGTCCGCCGCCGCCAGAGGCTGGCCGTTGGCATCGAGCACTTGCAGGTTCTGACGGCTGAGGAAGGTCTGGTCCTTGCGGATTTCCGGCAGCTTGTCTTCTTTCCAGATGGTCGGCGGTACGGTCCAGGTCGGGTTCAGCGTCAGACGGGTGACGCGGGATTTGAGCAGTGGAGTCTGGCGCTCGGCGCGGCCGACCTGGGTGCGGGTCTGCCACACCGGTTGACCGCCCTGATACAGCGTCAGCTCAGCGGCGGCCACGTTGACCACCAGGCCACTGGGCTCCATGTCCTGGGCCATCCAGCGGAAACGTTCGAGATTGACGCGCAACTGATCGCGGCGGGTCAGCGGGCTGATGTTCAGCTCGGCAATGGTGCCCGGCCCGACCACGCCGTCAGCCTGCAACGAATGGCTGGCCTGAAAGTGCTTCACGGCTTCCACCAGCACGTCATCGTAGGCGTTGTCAGGTGTCACCAGTGCGTGTGCCAGATAACCTTCGCTGTACAAGCGTCGGGCCAGTTCCGGCACGCGCGGGTCTGCCATCGCCGGACGCAGCAACGGGCCGTTGCCCACCGGCTGCCATTGCGGCAGGGCTTGCAAGCGTTGCGCGGCGTACAGCTGACGCAGGCTTTGATATTGCGGTAGATGCGGACGCGCCAGGTCGAACGCCGCAGCAATATCGTTCATGCCCGGCACGGCAATACTGAGCAGTTGCGCCTGACGATCGGTCGGCGGGCCGTCGACACGCCACAGCGGTTCGAAATGCGATTGCAACAGACGGCCGTAATGCAGATCCTGCAAGGCCTGCAGGTAGTTGCGGCTGATGTCGATGTCGGCGCACAACTCGCCATCCTGCGGCGGCGTAGTGGCCACGGCGTAGCGATTCGGATTCAACCCATCATCGGCCAGCAGCTGCAATTGCGCGCGCAATGCCGGCAAGCGTGCCGACTCACTCGCCCACACCGGCATCCAGTCCTGCTGTTCATAAAACGCCTGCAATTGGCTCAACGCCGGGCCATTGAGACGCGGAGCGATGGCCGGGCACGACTGCGCCAGGCTGATCAAAACCGCCTGCAACGGGCTGCGCGGCTCGACCGGCAATTGCGTTTCAGGCGTCGGCAGGGTTTCGAGCGGGGGCAGCGGCTCATCGGCGCAAGCGACAAACGGCGCAGCGAGCAAACAAATGCTCAAGTAGCATGCGTACTTTTTGAACAACTGCTTTACTCCAATCCATGGCCGTCCAGATGACGGTCAACCTTACATCAGGTGCGCTGAACAGTCAGGCTCGAACCGCGAGCCTGCGGGTATTGACTGGGAGTCAGGAGCCAAAGTGCCGTTTATGTAGCAAGTTGAGGACACTTTATAAAATGTTGACGTTTTTGCGCCGACTTCTGTTGAGCACCGCGACCCTTGTCGCCGTGACCAGCCCAGTATTTGCCGCCGGCAAGCCATCGCCGGTTCTCTACAACAGCCTCGCCCACGCCGCGCCGGAACTCAATCCCCAGGCGCTCAAAGGTGCATTGAACGCCATGCAATGCGCGGTCAACAACGGCGCGAAACCCTCGCGGCATCTGGCGATCATCGATTATTCGCAACCGTCCACCGAACGCCGCCTGTGGATCTTCGACCTGAGCAAAAAGAAACTGGTGCTGCGTGATCTTGTTGCCCACGGTTCGAACTCCGGGGAAAACTTCGCCACGCAGTTTTCCAATCGCGAAGGCAGTTATCAGTCCAGCCTCGGTCTGTTCCGCACTCAGGAAAGCTACGAAGGTACTCACGGCTATTCGCTGCGCATGGATGGTCTGGAACCCGGTTTCAATGATCTGGCCCGTGATCGCGCGATCGTGATTCATGCCGCCAGTTACGTGAACCCGCTGTGGAGCAAGCGTCAGGGGCGTATCGGCCGCAGTCAGGGTTGCCCCGCCGTGCGGCCGCAGATCGCCAAACAGGTGATCGATCGCCTGAAGAACGGCCAGTTCATGTTTTCCTGGTATCCGGATCAGCGCTGGCTGCAAAAGTCACCGTATTTGAACTGCCAGCCGCAGCAGGTGGCGAGCATTCTCAACACCCACGCCAGTTAACGCGCGTCGCCGCCGGCGGGTTTGTAGAACAGGAACCTGCCGGTCTGCGCGGTGTTGCGATAGGCCTTGGCCCAGCTCGGGTGCACGCCGCGATCGTGAAAATACAGGGCACCGCGCGTGCGGTCCTTGAGCTGACGGTTCAACGCCTTGCCGGCGATTTCCTTGGCCAGCGCGTATTCGGCGTCTTCCTTGACCTGATCGGGCTTGCCATCGCACCACCAGGAAAACTGGCAATTGCCGCTTTCCGACCCCTGCTTGACCACCGCGCACACGGTGTCGGGAAAGCCGTCGTGGCCGAGGCGATTCATCACCACACTGGCGACGGCTTCCATTTCCGGGGTGTCCTTGCCCTTGGCTTCCCAATAGATACTGCGCGCCAGACAGGTCAGCGGATCGTCCAGCGGCGCGGCGCCGGCCGGGTCTACTGCCTGCGCTTCGGTGGGGGTGATGGCCTCGGATTTCGGCGCCGGAGCAGCGCTGACTTTATCCGCCGCTTTCTCCTCCAGCACCTCGGCTTTCTGTTCGGCCTTGGCCTCGATCGGCGCCTGCGCCCCGGCCCATGCTGCACCGGTCAAAAAGATCCACAACAAACCGCCCGCTAAGCCTTTCGATCCCATGTCGGTTCTTCCGTCAGCGCCCGCCCGGGGCAAGATGTTACGTCGGTGAGACGCCCGGTTTGCGGGGTCTTCGCAGAGTGTAGCGAGCAAATGCGCGGGCACACCAGCGCAGAAAAAAATCCGCCGCAAAGAAAAACACATTCACTCACCGGGGGCCTTTCGCGCATCATGGGCGCATTCAGCTCAAGGGAGATTTCCATGCGCTTCATGCCGTCCGTTTTGCGTTGTGCCGCACTGTCGCTGAGCGCGGTGTTCGCCACCTCGGCGCTGGCCGCCGATGAACTGCAATTGATCGAGTCGATCAACAGCTATCGCAGCCAGCCGCAGCGTTGCGGCACGCAGGCATCGAACGAGTTGCCACCGCTGTCGGCCGATCCACGTCTGCGCCTGCCCGCCAGCGGCGCGGTCGATCTGCAGCAGGCCATGACCAGCGCCCACTACCCGATGGTCAACGTGCAGGCGATCACCCTCAACGGCCCGCGCGATGCAGCAGCGGCGATGCAGGCGATCAAGGAAAGCTTCTGTAAGGTGGTGCTCGATCCGCAGTTTGTCGATATTGGCGTCAACCGTGTCGACCGCGACTGGCGCATCGTCCTCGCGCGCCCGTTGCTGACGGCGAAACTCGGCGATGCACAAAACGAAGGGCAAAAGCTGCTGGCGCAACTCAATACCGCGCGCGGCCAGGCGCGCCAGTGCGGCGGCCAGTCCTTCGCGGCGGCAGCACCGCTGGCGTGGAATGCCACGCTGGGCACGGTCGCTCAGGATCACAGCCGCGACATGGCCAACAACAATTACCTCGACCACAAGGACGGCGACGGCCGCACGCCGGGCGACCGCGCCGAGCTGTCCGGTTACAGTGGGCAATTGGTCGGCGAGAACATCGCCGCCGGGCAAGACACCGTCGGCAAGGTCGTCGACGGCTGGCTCGCCAGCCCCGGGCATTGCGCCAATCTGATGAATCCGCAATATCAGGAACTGGGCGCCGCGTACGCGACCGATCCGAAAAGCAACGCCGGCATTTACTGGACGGCAATGTTTGGCGCACCGTAAGGCATCATCGACGCCGTCAATCACTCGGTCAGCCAGAGTGATTGGACGGCATGGCGAGCGCAGCCTACCCTGCGCGATCTGCGCCCGCTGACGGCGCTCCACATCCACGAGGCGAGCCCATGACACAGCGTGAATTGATCGATGGTCACAACCGCCGCGTGGATTATCTGCGCCTGTCGGTTACCGACCGCTGCGATTTTCGCTGCGTCTATTGCATGGCCGAGGACATGCAGTTCCTGCCACGCCAGCAGATCCTCACCCTCGAAGAGCTGTTCCAGGTAGCGCAAAGCTTCGTCGCCCTCGGCACGCGCAAGATCCGCCTCACGGGTGGCGAGCCGCTGATCCGGCCTGGTGTCGTGCAACTTTGCGAACAGATCGCCGCCCTGCCCGGCCTGCGCGAACTGTGCCTGACCACCAACGGCTCGCAATTGGGCCGGCTGGCCAAGCCGCTGTTCGACGCCGGGGTCAAGCGCCTCAACATCAGCCTCGACAGCCTCGATCCGCAGCGCTTCAAAGAGCTGACCCGCACTGGCGATCTGGCGCAGGTCATCGACGGCATCGATGCCGCGCGTGCCGCCGGTTTCACCCGTACCAAGCTCAATTGCGTGGTGATGCAGGGCCGCAACGATCACGAGATCAACGATCTGGTCAGTTTCGCCATCGAGCGTGATCTGGATATTTCCTTCATCGAAGAGATGCCGCTGGGCGCGATCGCCGAACACAGCCGCGCCGAGTCCTTCTATTCCAGCGCGCAAGTGCGCGAACGCATTGCCGAACGCTTTACCCTGATCGACTCGACCGAATCGACGCAAGGGCCGTCGCGCTACTGGCGTGTGGCCGAAGCACCGAACATTCGCCTGGGCTTTATTTCGCCGCACAGCCACAACTTCTGCGGCACCTGCAATCGCGTGCGCCTGACCGTCGAAGGTCGCTTGCTGCTGTGCCTGGGCAACGAGCATTCGATGGACCTCAAAGCGGTGTTGCGCGCCCATCCGGGCCACCCGGAACGTCTGGAAAACGCGATCATCGAGGCGATGAAACTCAAGCCGTATCGACACAACTTCGAAGTCAACGACGACGTGCAAGTGGTGCGTTTCATGAACATGACCGGCGGCTGATTCGCCGCGCAACCGGGACCGCGAGATGATCGTCAGACCGAGACCCAATCAGTTCGCCGTGCTGTTCACCCTCCGAGGGTCGATCGCCAAACGCATCGCCGTGCGCACTTTGATGCTGACACTGCTGGCGGCGGCGATTGTGCTGATCGAACTTCTGGTGCCGAGCTACTTCGCCCAGATCAATTCGACGCCGTTCACCCTGCTCGGTCTGTCGCTATCGATCTTCCTGAGCTTTCGCAACAACGCCTGTTACGACCGTTGGTACGAGGGCCGCAAGGCCTGGGGCGAGGTGCTGTTGCGGGTGCGCGCGGTGATGCGCGAAACCCAAGGCATCGATGACACGCGCCTGCGTGGACAACTGTTGCGCAACCTGTGCGGTTTCGCCCACGCGCTGAACGCGCGGTTGCGTGGAGACAGTGAGGAGCAGGCCAGTGCCGACTGGGTCAGCCCGCCGATCGATGGGGCGGCGCCGGATCACTGCGGCCAGATCATTCATCAGGTCGGGCGCCAGTGTTCCGAGCTGGAAACGGCCGGTGTGCTGTCGCCATGGCGTTATCAATTGCTGGCCAATCACCTGACCTGCCTGAGCCAGGCCCAGGCCGTATGCGACCGCATCAAGAACACGCCACTGCCCTTCCCTTACACCCTGCTGCTGCACCGCACCATCTACCTGTTCTGCCTGTTGCTGCCGTTCGCCATGGCGCAATCGCTGGGATGGTTGACGCCGCTGTTCACGGCGATTGTCAGCTACACCTTTTTCGGCTTCGACGCGATTGCCGATGAACTCGAAGACCCGTTCGGGCGCGATGAAAACGATCTGCCGACCGATGCGCTGGTGCGTACCCTGGAGCGCGATGTGCTGTACGAACTCGGCGTCTCGCCATTGCCGCCCGCGCCAGAGCCGGACGATTACGTGCTGCGCTGAATGGCTCAGCGGCGGGCTCGGCGTGTTGACTCTGGATCGAGGTGCTGCCATTCGCGAGCAGGCTCGCTCCCACAGTTGAAATGCATTCTCCTGTGGGAGCGAGCCTGCTCGCGAAAAAGGCAACTCGGTCAATCAGCCCATACGCCGGAAAGCGCCACCGACGAATCTTCCATTTACACGCGCGCAAATTCCCCCTTACTATCCGGGCACACCGGTCGCCGGGCCTGCCCCGCCGCCGACGCTTTCCGCCAACGGAAACACGCGTTATGAGTACGTCACCACAACAACCGCAAAGGTTGCACGTCTCTGCTGTACGCGCCCACTGCAACAGGGGCCGCGTATGAACCGCATCGTCAATCTGCCCATGGCCCTGCGCCGCTCCAAGCTGCGTCACTCCGCGCGCCCGCCGGATATCGCCGTTCCTGCCTGATCGCGTGAGCTGAAACCGCGACAGTCAATTTCCCGATTTTCCTGATACCCCTGCCGGGACACTTACGCCTTTTTGTCGCGTCGTGTCCGGCCGAATCTGCGCGCCTGCGCGGCGCCACCGTGAGTGATTTGCCATGAAATTCGCAGCCATTGAAGACGCACGCCTGTTCCTCGAACAGAACCCCGATATCGACATGATCGAACTGTTCATTCTCGACGCCAACGGCGTGCCGCGCGGCAAGCTGTTGCACCGCGAAGAACTGCTCGCCGTGTACGAAAGCGGCCGGCCATTGCCGAGCACCATCCTCGGCCTGACCGTACAAGGCGAGGACGTGGAAAACTCCGGACTGGTCTGGGATGTGGGCGACATCGACTGCCGCGCCTATCCGCTGCGAGGCAGTCTGGTACGCCTGCCGTGGCGACAGATTCCAACCGCTGCGGTGCAGGTCAGCATGCACCCGAGCGAGGGCATGCCGGCGAGCATTGCTGATCCTCGGCACCTGCTGATCAAGGTCATCGACGGGCTCAAGGCCGAGGGTTATCACCCGATCATGGCCTGCGAGCTGGAGTTCTATCTGCTCGACACCAAACGCGATCACAACGGCCGCCCGCAACCAGCGCTGGACGCTGACGGCGGGCGACCGCGACACACGCAAGTCTACGGTTTGCGCGAGCTGGAGCAGATCGAGCCGTTCCTCGCCGACCTCTACAGCGCGTGCAAACTGCACGGTATTCCGGCGCGCACGGCGATCTCCGAATACGCCCCGGGGCAAGTGGAAATCACCCTTGAACACGGCGATGCGCTGGAAGCGATGGATCAGGCGGTGCGCTACAAGCGTCTGGTCAAAGGCGTGGCGCACAAGCACGGCATGCAGGCGACGTTCATGGCCAAACCGTTCGATGATCTGGCCGGCACCGGCATGCACATGCATGTCAGCCTGGCCGATGCCGAGGGGCGTAATTTGTTCGCCTCTGAAGACCCGGCCGGCACGCCGCTGTTGCGCACGGCGATCGGCGGCATGCTCGCCTCGCTGCTCGATTCGCTGTTGCTGTTCTGCCCCAACGCCAACTCCTACCGGCGTTTCCAGGCCAACAGCTACGCGCCACTGGCGCCGACCTGGGGTGTCGATAACCGCACGGTCAGCCTGCGCGTACCCGGCGGCCCGGCGCCGACACGACACATCGAACACCGCATCTGCGGCGCCGATGCCAACCCTTATCTGGCAGCGGCAGCGATCCTCGCCGGCATTCATCGCGGCATCCGTGAAGAGCTGGATCCGGGGGCACCGGTCGAGGGCAATGGTTATGCTCAGGCAAAAGAATTGTTGCCGACCGATTGGCTGACGTCGTTGCAGGCGCTGGAAAATTCCGCGTGGGCACGGGAGGCGTTGGGGCAGGAATTCCTTGGGGTGTATCTGGCGGTGAAGCGTGCCGAGTATCGGCAGTTCATGGCTGAAGTGGGTGAGCAGGATTGGCGGTGGTACCTGACCGAGGCTTAACGATCCGACACCGAACCTGTGGGAGCGAGCCTGCTCGTGAAGGCGTCGTCACATTCAACATTTTGGGTGACTGACACACCGCTTTCGCGAGCAGGCTCGCTCCCACAGGGAATGCACTTCGAACCTGGAATTTTTTGTGGACCCTGACATGACCATTCGCTGCAATTCCTACTACACCGCCACCCTCAACCAAGACACCGACTACCCGACCCTGCAAGGTCGGCACAAGGTCGATGTGGTGATCATCGGCGGCGGTTTCACTGGCGTCGCCACTGCCGTCGAACTGGCGGAAAAAGGCCTGAAAGTCGCCATCGTCGAAAGCCACAAGATCGGCTGGGGCGCCACCGGGCGCAATGGCGGGCAAGTCACCGGCAGCCTCTCCGGCGACGGTGCAATGCGCAAGCAAATGCGCGCGAAACTGGGCGATGACGTGGACGATTTCATCTGGCATCTGCGCTGGCGCGGGCATGAAATCATCCGCCAGCGCGTCGAGAAATATGCGATCCAGTGCGACCTCAAACACGGCCACTTGCACGCGGCGTACAAGCCGAGCCACATGGTCGATCTGCGCAAGGATTACGACGAAGCCGTGCGTCGCGGATTAGGCGATGAAGTGAGCCTGCTCGACCGCAGCCAGGTTCGCGACCTGCTGCAAAGCGAGCTCTACCACGGCGCAATCAAGAACACCCGCAACATGCACCTGCACCCGCTCAACCTGTGCATTGGCGAAGCACGCGCAGCCGAAAGCCTGGGCGCGCTGATCTTCGAAAACAGTGAAGTGCTGGAGATCATCCACGGCGACACACCTGGCGTGCGCACCGCTCACGGTCAGATCGACGCCAATCAGGTGATGCTCGCCGGTGACGTCTATCACAAGCTCGAACCGGGTCAGCTCAAGGGCAAGATTTTCCCGGCCATGGGCGGCATCGTCACCACCGCACCGCTCGGTGATCTGGCGCAACAGATCAACCCCGAAGACCTCGCCGTGTACGACTGCCGCTTCGTCCTCGATTACTACCGACTCACCGCCGACGGCCGTTTGCTGTTCGGCGGCGGCGCCAACTACAGCGGCAAGGATTCGCGCGACATCGCTGCGGAACTGCGCCCGTGTATCGAACGCACGTTCCCGGCGCTAAAAGGCGTGCCGATCGATTACCAGTGGAGCTGCGCGATGGGCATCGTCATCAACCGCATCCCGCAACTGGGCAAGCTCTCGGACAACGTCTGGTATTGCCAGGGCTACTCGGGACATGGCATCGCCACCACGCACATCATGGGCGAGATCATGAGCCGCGCGATCACCGGGCAAATGGAGCAATTCGACACTTTCGCCGCGTGCCAGCACATTCGCGTGCCAATGGGCGACCTGCTGGGCAACCCGTTGCTGGCGGCAGGGATGTGGTATTACCAGATGCTTGAGCGGTTGCGCTGAATTCACTGGCCCTATCGCGAGCAGGCTCGCTCCCACATTGGATTTGTGCACGACACAACACTCTGTGGGAGCGAGCCTGCTCGCGAAGAGGCCCTCAAACCCCAGACAAACTCAATCCGGCAACTGCTCCACCACAATCCCCAACCGCCGATAATCCTCGACATTCCCCGACCCGGGATGCCGCTCGGTAATCAACCTATGCAGGCGCGTACACGGCGCCACCACAAACGGCTCCACCGCGCCCAGCTTGTCCGCCGTGGTCACCGCAATCACCCGCGTTGCACTGTCGAGCATCGCCTGTTTGATCGGCACTTCATCGAAATGCAGCGAGGTGATGCCGACCTCGGGATGAATCGCACACACCCCGGTAATCGCCAGATCCGCCTTGATCCCCGCCAGCAGTCGCAGCGCTTCCTGACCACTGGCCGACATCGAATGCGGATTCAATTCACCGCCCGCCAGAATCACTTTCACGCCCTTGTATTCGGACAAGGCAATCGCCGTCAGTGGGGAAGCGGTCACGGCAGTGATGCGGATGTCGGACGGTAATGCGCGGGCCACCTGCAAGGTGGTCGAGCCGGAGTCGAACAGCACAATCTGCCCGTCCTCGATGTGCTGCGCCGCCAATTGCGCCAGGCGCACCTTGACCTCGTCGGTCTCATCCAGACGGGTGAAGTAATCCTTGCCCGAGTCCTTCGGTCGCGGCAGCGCCCCGCCATGCACCCGCTGCACCAGCCCGGCGCTGTCCAGCTCGGCGAGGTCGCGGCGGATGGTGTCTTCGGACACTGCGAAATGCTGGCTAAGCTCGGAGGCCATGACCTTGCCGTCACGTTCGAGAAGCAAAAGGATTTTCTGCCGGCGCAGGGACGGCAATTCGGCGATGGAGTGGTCGTGCATGGTTATGCCTGTTTGTGCTTGTAGTTGCAGGTTTCAGCGACACTAGCGAAAGTCTCAGGCAAATACAAACGCAACGGCTATCAATGCTTTCGATCATTGGAATCAACACGGCGAATTTTTTCTTTGCGCTGCGCCTGTTCACAATGGCACCACTCTCAAAAGCTCAGGATGCACAGCCCATGAATCTCAACTTCGCCTTCGCCTGCATGATCGTCGTGTCGTTCGCGATTGCCTTGGGCCACGCCTGACCTGCACCAACAACGCCGGGGCAAAATGCAGCAGCACCATCCGGCTCAGATGATGCGTCAGGATAAACACCACATTCAGCCCGCCGCCAAACGCGACAATCGCAATCGTCTCGATCGCGCCCGGCATGTATGCCAGCCACAGGGTCAGCGGATCAGTGCCCAGCCAGCGCGCAGCCACCTCGGCAAACGCCGCTGCGACGACGATCATCAAGCCGACCGAAACCAGAGCGGTGCGCCCATGCCGCGCCAGTTCTGCGATGCCGAGCCCCTGAAAACGTGAGCCGATACGCACGCCAAGAATCAGTGCGGCCAGGTTCAAACTCCACTCAGGCATGTGAAAGCCGTGCAGCCATCCCGTCTTCACAAACACAGCAGTGATGATGATCGCAGTGAGCATGAACGGCGCCGGGACGCCGATCAGCAACAACAGGCGGCCGAGCAATACGCTCAGCGCGACGACAGAGAACGCGGTCAGCGCCATGCCTGTGGTCAACGGATCGCTGACGACTTCAGCCACCGCTGTTTGCCCGGGGATAAGCAAACTCACCAGCACGGTGATCAACAGCAGCCGCATCAGATGCACGATGATGACTTTGCTCGAAGCCTTTTCCGATTCAAGCAAATCGAACACTGCGGCCAATGCGCCAGGATAGACCGCCAACAGTGCGTCGGTGCGGTTCCAACCGGCGCCGCGTGCCAGCCACCATCCGGCGAGCGCGATTTGTACGGTCAGGCAGATCAGCAATACGCCAAGGCTGGGCAACATCGTCGTCGCCGTTTCGCTGTCCCATGCTTCGAACATCAGCCCGGTGGCGATGCCCAGCGTGACCTGGATGTAGCCCAGTCCATAAGGAGTTGCCGGGGCGATGCCGGTTTTGCTGGCAAACAATGCGGTAACGACAATCGAGCCCAGCAGCAAGCCGTGGGGTACGCCTTCAAACTGCAATAACGCGCCGAAACCGGCCGCAAGCAACAAGCACACAATGGATTTCATAGTTCGCCTTCCTGGCTATTTATCTGACACACCACCATTCCCCTGTGGGAGCGAGCCTGCTCGCGAAAGCGTCCTGCCAGTCACAGATGAATAACTGATCTATCGCCTTCGCGAGCAGGCTCGCTCCCACAAGAATCCAATACGTCTTACATACGCAAGCGTGCAATCGCCCGCCGATATTTCTCGATCCGCTCCAGATCCTCCCAACTCGGCGAGGCAATCCGCGAGATATCGCTGTTCTCTTCCAGATCCGCCAGCTTCACCACCCGGCCAATCGGGTTTTGCGCGGCGCGGTCGACAAAATCCTCGTAGGACTCGCCCGGCACTTTGGTCACTGCCGCGATCGCCGCCAGCACCTCTTCGCTAAAGCCTTCCCCGCGCAAATCATCCAGACTCACCCCGCAATCCTCGACCACATCGTGCAGCACAGCGACGATGCGCTCCTCCAGCGTATTCATGCGCAACATGACTTTCAGCGGATGCAAAATGTACGGCGCCCCGCCCTTGTCCACCTGCCCGGTGTGGGCCGTGGCGGCAATGGCGATGGCGCGTTCGAGGGTTTGGGCCATGGGAATCGAATCCTGCGCCGAATGTTTCTGATTGTTGCGCAGTGTACGCGAAGATCGCTCAGCGCAAACCGATTGAACCTTGCCCGCCCTCGCCGCCTCGAAACCAGACAAGCGCCAAATCACCGATCAGACGCGGCGCCATTGGAGAGGAATTGCCGATGAAAACCCGACTGCTGCTCCTGATCGCCACGTTCGCCATCATCCCCACCTGCGTCATGGCCGAAGGCTGCGACGTGCAGACCCGCTCCTCCAGCGCCTCGGTGCCAGCGGTGGAAACCCACAGCTGCTACGAATACGAAGGCATGCCCGTGGACTCCATCAACTGGTCCTGCAGCAACGAAAGCAAGGACACCCTCAACGCCACCAAGAAAAAAGTCGATCGCTGCGACGACCACTACCAGGCCACCTGCACCGCCCGCCTCACCCAGGAATCCCTGGCCAACCCGCACTCGACCAGCAAAGACAAAAGCGCCAAACCGCTGAACATGCCCGACAACGCCAAAGTCACCACGTATTACTACGACGGCGAGCACCTGGCGCAGGCAAAGATTGATTGTGAGAACAGCGGCGGGAACTGGAAGGCTAAATAGCTTCAGTAACCAGTGATTGCCTGATAAAAAGCCCGGCTTGATGCCGGGCTTGGTGCATCTGCAAACAGCTTCAACCCTCACCAGCACCGCTGCTGGTGCCGCTGTCGTTCGATTGCTTCGAACCACTGGGCTTGGAGCCAGCAGGGGTCGAGCCGTCATTGTTGGTGGTATTGCCCTGCGTGCCTTTGGGCACGGTGGCACCGTTGGAATGAATGTCTTCCGGCGCACTCGGATTGGCTTGGCTGTTGCCGTCGTTAGCAGTGGGTGCCGGGGTGTCGCTGGCGGCGGTCGCGTAGAGCGAAGTGGCGGATAACAGCGTGGCCAGGGTCAGTACTGCGAGGTTGGATTTGCGCATGTGGGCGGTTCCTTTGCGGGGGTGAGTTATGCATTGGAAGCGCGTGCGCGGGGAAAATGCGGGAAGGCTGACGAATGGCAGGAAAAACAACCCGCCACCTCGTAAAAGATGCCGGGTCAACAAAAAAATAATGCGTTATCCGATCAGAAATTCGCCGGCGTATTCGCGCTGATTATCTCTGCCTCATCCGCGCCGATATTGCGAAACTTATGCGGCAACGTCGTCGGAAAGTAATACCCGTCCCCCGCACTCAGCACACTCACCTGCCCATCCACGGTCAATTCCACCGTGCCGCGCGTGACCAGCCCGCACTCTTCGCCTTCGGCATGCACGATCGGCTCTTCGCCGGAGCTGGCGCCGGGGGCGTATTGTTCGCGGAGCAGGCGCATCTGGCGGCTGGGCACCGAGGCGCCGATGAGCAGCAGGCGCAGGCCGTGGCGGCCGAGGTCGGGTTGTTCGTTGGCGCGGAACACGTATTGGTGTTCGCGCGGGGGCTGGTCGAAGGTGAAGAAGTCGGCCAGGGACATCGGTATGCCTTCGAGCAGCTTTTTCAGCGAGCTGACGGAGGGGCTGACGCGGTTCTGTTCGATCAGCGAGATGGTCGCGTTGGTCACGCCGCTACGCCGGGCGAGCTCGCGCTGGGAGAGTTTGTAGCTTTCGCGTACTAGTTTGAGTCGAGAACCCGTATCCATGACAGCCTTATGTAAGAGCGACTTAAGGGCGATGGGGGTGGGTGGCGGGTGACGCGCAGGTCGCGCGGATCACGTTGCTCCCGTGTCCCGGAACCGTGAAAGGCGGCTATTAAATCACGTTTGCCGGTGTTGCTCAGCAGGTTCGATGGATGGTGATCGAAATGAGCTGGCTGGCGATTATTGCGGACAAATAAAAAACTTGTGGGAGCTGGCTTGCCAGCGATTGGATGGCACATTCAACATCCCTTTTGCTGAAAGACCGCAATCGCTGGCAAGCCAGCTCCCACAGGTTTTGTGTGCTGTTTAGGGAAAAACCGGCGAGGTCTTTCGGACCGTCACCGGTGAGGTCAATCAAACGCCGAAGCGGTCGCGCAGGGAGTAGTAGACGGCGCCGAGTGCGGTGAGCGGTGCGGAGAAGGTGCGGCCGCCGAGCATTGGCATGTGCGGCAGCGAGGCGAAGGCGTTGAAGCGTTCGGCGTCGCCGCGGATCATTTCCGAGATCAGTTTGCCGGCCAGGTGCGAGCAGGTGACGCCGTGGCCGCTGTAGCCCTGCATGTAGTAGGCGTTCTTTTCGATACGGCCGAATTGCGGCATGCGCGACATGGTCAGCAGGAAATTGCCGGTCCAGCGGTAGTCGATTTTCACGTCCTTGAGCTGCGGAAAGGTCTTGAGGATCTTCGGCCGGATCAATTGTTCGATATCGTCCGGTTCCCGCGCACCGTAGACCACGCCACCACCGTAAAGCAGACGGTTGTCAGCGGTGAGGCGGTAGTAATCCAGCAGGTAGTTGCAATCTTCCACGCAATAGTTGTTGGTGATCAGACTGCGTGCCTGCTGCTCGGTCAGCGGTTCGGTGACGACGATCTGCGAGCCGCACGGCATGCTTTTCGCGGTGACGCGGTTGTCGAGACCTTGCGGCAGATAAGCATTGCCGGCGATCAGCAGGTATTTGGCGCGGACCAGGCCTTTGGCGGTGCGCACGGTGATCGGCTCGCCGTAGGTAATTTCCACCGCCGCCGATTGCTCGTAGATCTTGCCGCCCAAACGCACGATGGCAGCGGCCTCCCCTAGCGCCAGATTCAGCGGATGAACGTGGCCGCCCTGCATGTCCAGCAAGCCGCCAAGGTAAGCGTCGGAACCCACTTCGCGACGAATATCCGCTGCATCGAGCATCTTCAGATTGCGGTTGCCGTAGCGTTCCCAGTTGCGCTTCTGCTCGGCCAGGCCGTTGAGCTGTTTCTTGTTCATCGCTGCGAAAATACCGCCCGGGCGGTAGTCGCACTTGATGTCGTAATCCTTGATGCGCGAACGAATGATATCGGCGCCTTCGAAGATCATGCTGCCGAGGATTTCTGCAGTCTTGTCGCCGTAGCGCTCTTCGATGACATCGACGTCGCGGCTGTAGGAGTTGACCAGTTGCCCGCCATTGCGACCGCTGGCGCCGTAGCCGACTTTCGCCGCTTCCAGCACGGTGACTTTGTAGCCGGCTTCGCTGAGGAACAGTGCCGAGGACAGGCCCGTGTAGCCGGCGCCGATGATGCAGACATCGCAGTCCACTGCCTCTTCGAGAACCGGGAAGTCGATGACTTCGTTGCGGGTGGCGGCGTAGTAGCTGTTTACGTGTTGCTGTTTCATAGGTTTCTCCGAGGGCCGCCAACCAGGGGCGGCCGCCGCTGTAAAAGAGTCAGAGCTTGATCCAGGTCGCTTTCAGTTCGGTGTACTTGTCGAACGCATGCAGCGATTTGTCGCGGCCATTGCCCGATTGTTTGAAGCCACCGAATGGCGCGGTCATGTCGCCGCCGTCGTACTGGTTGACCCAGACGCTGCCGGCGCGCAGGCCGCGGGCGAAGGTGTGCGCCTTGCTCAGGTTGCTCGTCCACACCCCGGCGGCGAGGCCGAAGATGCTGTCGTTGGCGATTTGCAGGGCTTCCTCGGCAGTGTCGAAGGTGATCAGCGACAGCACCGGGCCGAAGATTTCTTCCTGAGCGATGGTCATCGCGTTGGTCACGCCGTCGAAAATCGCTGGCTGTACGTAGAGGCCGCCGGTTTCTTCGAGGGTGCGTTGGCCGCCGGCAATCAACTCGGCGCCCTGCTCGCGGCCGATGCTGATGTAGCGCAGCACGTTGTCCAGTTGACGCTGGTCGACCACGGCGCCGACGGTAGTGGCCGGATCAAGCGCATGTCCCGGTTTCCACGCTTGCAAGGCTTCCACCAGCAGCGGGATGAACTGCTCGCGAATCGAGCGCTCGACCAACAGACGCGAGCCGGCAGTGCAGACTTCGCCCTGGTTGAAGGCGATGGCACTGGCTGCTGCCTGGGCTGCCGCGCGCAGGTCCGGGGCGTCGGCGAACACCACGTTCGGGCTCTTGCCGCCGGCCTCGAGCCAGACGCGTTTCATGTTGCTCTGCCCGGCATAGATCATCAGCTGCTTGGCGATCGCCGTGGAGCCGGTGAAGGCCAGCACGTCGACGTCCATGTGCAACGCCAATGCCTTGCCGACGGTGTGGCCGTAGCCCGGCAGCACGTTGAACACGCCCTTCGGAATACCCGCCTCCAGCGCCAGTTGCGCGATGCGGATAGCGGTCAGCGGTGATTTTTCCGAAGGCTTGAGGATGAACGAGTTACCCGCCGCCAGCGCCGGGGCGAATTTCCAGCTGGCCATGATCAGCGGGAAATTCCACGGCACGATCGCCGCGACCACGCCGGATGGCTCGCGAGTCACGAGGCCGAGTTGATCGTGCGGCGTGGCGGCAACTTCGTCGTAGATCTTGTCGATGGCCTCGGCGCTCCAGCGGATCGCGTTGGCGGTCGCCGGGATGTCGATGTTCATCGAATCGCTGATCGGTTTGCCCATATCGAGGGTTTCCAGCAGCGCCAGTTCTTCCTGGTGCTGCAGGATCAGATCGGCGAAGCGGATCAGCACGCGCTTGCGCTCGGCCGGGGCTTTTTTCGCCCAGATGCCGGAGTTGAACGACTGGCGCGCGGCTTCGACGGCCAGGTTGGCGTCGGCTTCATCAGTGCTGGCGACGGCGGCAAGAAAGCGGCCATCGACCGGGCTCAGGCATTCGAAGGTGTCGCCGCTGATCGCCGGGCGATATTCACCGTCGATGAAGGCGCGGGATTCGATGGACAGGGACTGGAAGCGTTGTTCCCAGTCGTTGCGGGTTGTGGTCATTGTTTTTGAGCTCGACAAGGGGGAATTTGGGGGTTGGTCTGGTTGCTTTGCCTGGCCGGGAATCGCTGCCCTCACCCTAGCCCTCTCCCAGAGGGAGAGGGGACCGATCGGGGGATGTCTGGTAACTGCGCCGACCTGAAAAATCTTTGCCGAATCCATCATCGACTGGATCGTTCAGGTCGCCGGATATCTCCAGACGACGCGGTCAGTCCCCTCTCCCTCCGGGAGAGGGTTAGGGTGAGGGGCTTTTGATCTTCAGACCGTATGCAGATACCAGTTGTACTCAAGGTCTGAGATCGAGTTCTCGAACTCGGCCAGCTCGCTTTCCTTGCACGCGACGAATACGTCGATGTACATCGGGTCGATGTAGCGCGCCATGACTTCGCTGTCGTCGAGTTCGCGCAAGGCGTCGCGCAGGTTGTTCGGCAGGCTCTGCTCGTTCTGCTCGTAGCTGTTGCCTTCGACCGGGGCGCCGGGCTCGATCTGGTTGGTCAGGCCGTGGTGAATGCCGGCCAACACTGAAGCCATCAGCAGGTACGGGTTGGCATCGGCACCGGCGACGCGGTGTTCGATGCGCACGGCGTCCGCTGAACCGGTCGGCACGCGCACGGCCACGGTGCGGTTGTCGATGCCCCAGCTCGGCGAGTTCGGCACATAGAACTGTGCGCCGAAGCGGCGGTATGAATTGACGTTCGGGCAGAGGAACGCCATTTGCGCCGGCAGGGTCTCGAGCACACCGCCGATCGCGTGACGCAGTGCGGCGTTCTGCTCGGGATCCTCGCTGGCGAAGATGTTGTTGCCTTCTTTATCCAGAATCGAAATGTGCACGTGCAAACCATTGCCGGCCTGGCCCGGATAAGGCTTGGCCATGAAGGTCGTGTCCATCTCGTGGTCGTAGGCGATGTTCTTCACCAGACGCTTGAGCAGGACCGCGTAATCGCACGCCTTGATCGGGTCGGAGACGTGATGCAGGTTGACTTCGAACTGCGCCGGGGCGCTTTCCTTGACGATCGCATCAGCGGGAATGCCCTGCTCTTTCGCGCCTTCGAGGATGTCTTGCAGGCAGTCGACGTATTCGTCGAGGTCGTCGATCAGGTAAACCTGGGTCGACACCGGACGCTTGCCGGATACCGGTGAACGTGGCGATTGCGGACGGCCATTCACGTTGTCCTGGTCGATCAGGTAGAACTCGAGTTCGAACGCCGCGCAGATGGTCAGGCCAAGGTCGTCGAATTTGCGCACAACGTTGGCCAGCACTTCACGCGGGTCGGCGAAGAACGGCTGGCCTTCGATCTCGTGCATGGTCATCAGCAGTTGAGCGGTCGGGCGTTTTTGCCACGGCTCGATGCTCAGGGTGCCGGGGATCGGGTAGCAGATGCGATCGGCATCGCCAATATCCAGGCCCAGGCCGGTGCTTTCCACCGTCGAGCCGTTGATGTCCAGCGCGAACAACGACGCCGGCAGGTTGATGCCTTTTTCGTACACCTTATGAAGACTGGTGCGTTCGATGCGCTTGCCGCGCACCACACCGTTCATATCCGCAATCAGAAGGTCGACGTACAAAACCTCAGGATATTTCTTAAGGAATGCGTTGGCTTCGTTGAGTTGAACGGTACGCAGAGGGACCGACATGATGCACCTATTTAGCTGTTAATTATTATGTTCACCACTGTGTTGCGCAGCCAGTCAATCCGAAAGGCAAAGTGAAGTCAATAGCGAACATCCTGCCCTGCAGCCTTTATTTTTCGGGCCTTTCTTAACACTCTCGTGCCATATCCGCCGGCAAACCCCGGTAAACCTGAGCGATTTGATGAACGGCGTTTAGAATTTTTTACATGGCAGTTGTTAATTAAAATCAACGAGGCTAAGCTCCGGAAAAGCTCGTTCAAGTGACAGACTTCGAGGTGAATAAAAATGGCATTCAAGCCATTGATCGGCGTTACTGCGTGCGTCAAACAGATTGGCCTGCACCCCTATCACATCAGCGGCGACAAGTACGTACGTGCTGTCAGCGTTGGCGCTGAAGGGTTGCCGGTGGTCATTCCTTCCCTCGGCAACCTGACTGAAATCGATGACCTGCTCGGTCAGCTCGACGGTCTGTTGCTCACCGGCTCTCCCTCGAACGTGGAGCCCTTCCACTATCAAGGCCCGGCCAGCGCCCCCGGCACGGATCATGATCCGGCCCGCGACGCCACCACCCTTCCTTTATTGCGTGCAGCCATCGCGGCGGGCGTTCCGGTGCTCGGCATCTGCCGTGGCTTCCAGGAAATGAACGTGGCCTTCGGCGGCAGCCTGCATCAAAAGGTGCACGAGCTGCACGGCATGCTCGATCACCGTGAAGCCGACAGCCCGGATGTGGCGGTGCAATACGCCCCGGCCCATGCGGTCAGCGTGATCGCTGGCGGTGTGTTCGAAGCGCTGGAGCTGCCCGACGAATTTCAGGTCAATTCGATTCACAGTCAGGGCATCGACCGCCTCGCCCCCGGGCTGCGTGCTGAAGCCGTGGCGCCGGACGGTTTGATCGAAGCGATCTCGGTCGAGCACAGCCCGACCTTCGCCCTCAGCGTGCAATGGCACCCGGAATGGCAGGTGCTGGACAACCCGAACTACCTGAAGATTTTCCAGGCGTTCGGCGCAGCGTGCCGGCAACGGGCGGCGAAGCGCAGTCAGCGCTGACGCAATCCCAAACCAGATAACGATTTACTGCCCCCACGCTTGGCGGGTGTGCGTTTGCACATCCGCCAGTCGTGAACTGCAACACCCGTGATAACAACAAGTACGACCCAGGCAGCCAGGACGGCGGCGCCGAACAAGCCGGATCGGTACGGACAAAGGCCACTCAGGTCAACGCATATCCCCTGTGGGAGCGAGCCTGCTCGCGAAAGCGGTGTATCAGCAAACGATGATGTCGACTGACACTCCGTATTCGCGAGCAGGCTCGCTCCCACAGGTTCTGCGCCAGCTGACAGGCATTCCGGACCGTTCCGCAATCCACTTAAGCCCGGCCACATTGGCCAGGCACACGACACCTGTTGGGAGTTTCACATGGCAAACGCCTCCAGCACTTACCGCAAGGCACTCGAAGGTCAGCAGCAACCGAAAAAGGTGCTGGTGAAAGTCGATCGTGTCACCAAGAAGTTCGACGAAACCGTGGCCGTGGACGATGTGTCCCTGGAGATCCATCAGGGCGAAATCTTCGCGCTGCTGGGCGGTTCCGGTTCGGGCAAATCGACGCTGCTGCGCATGCTCGCCGGTTTCGAGCGGCCGACCGAGGGGCGGATTCTGCTCGATGGCGTGGACATCACCGACATGCCGCCGTACGAGCGGCCGATCAACATGATGTTCCAGTCCTACGCGCTGTTCCCGCACATGACCGTGGCACAGAACATCGCCTTCGGCCTCAAACAGGACCGTTTGCCTGCCAGCGAAATCGATGCCCGCGTCGAAGAAATGCTGCGTCTGGTGCACATGACCCAATACGCCAAGCGCCGCCCCCACCAGTTGTCCGGCGGCCAGCGTCAGCGCGTGGCGCTCGCCCGCTCGTTGGCCAAACGGCCGAAACTGTTGCTGCTCGACGAGCCGATGGGTGCGCTGGATAAAAAGCTGCGTTCGCAGATGCAGCTTGAGCTGGTGGAAATCATCGAGCGCGTTGGCGTGACCTGCGTCATGGTCACCCACGACCAGGAAGAAGCCATGACCATGGCCCAGCGCATCGCGATCATGCACCTGGGCTGGATCGCGCAGATCGGCAGCCCGGTGGACATTTATGAAGCGCCGGTCAGCCGCATGGTCTGCGAATTCATCGGTAACGTGAACGCCTTTGACGGCACCGTGGTGGAAGATCTGGAAGGCCACGCGATCATTCACAGCCCCGACTTGCAACAGAAGATCTACGTCGGTCACGGCGTCAGCACGTCGGTGCAGGATAAGTCGATCACCTACGCCATCCGCCCGGAAAAAATGCTCGTCAGCACCACCCAACCGGAGTTCCGCTACAACTGGTCCGAAGGCAAGGTCCACGACATCGCTTACCTCGGCGGCCACTCTGTGTTTTACGTCGAGCTGCCCGGCGGCAAGATCGTCCAGTCGTTCATGGCCAATGCCGAACGCCGTGGCGCGCGGCCGACCTGGGACGACAAGGTCTACGTCTGGTGGGAAGATGACAGCGGCGTGGTGCTGCGCTCATGAGAACTTTCAATCAGCAATTCTTGCGCCTGGTGCCCAGCGGACGAAAACTGGTGATCGGCATTCCGTTCATCTGGCTGTTCCTGTTCTTCATGCTGCCGTTCTTTCTGGTGATGAAGATCAGCTTCTCGGAAGCCGCGCTGTCGATCCCGCCGTACTCGGAGATCTACACCTTCGCCGAACAGAAATTCCAGCTGCTGCTGAACATCGGCAACTACACCCTGCTCGGCGAAGACGAGCTGTACCTGTCGGCGTACCTCGGCTCGCTGAAAGTCGCGGCACTGAGCACGCTGATGTGCCTGGTGATCGGTTTCCCGATGGCCTACGCGATCACCAAGACCGGCAAGGAAACGCAAAACGTCCTGCTGCTGTTGATCATGATGCCGACCTGGACGGCGATCCTGATCCGCGTGTATGCGTGGATGGGCATCCTCAGCAACAACGGTCTGCTCAACGGGTTCCTGATGTGGACCGGGCTCACCGATCACCCGATCGAGATCCTCAACACCAACACTGCGGTGTACATCGGCGTGGTCTACGCGTATCTGCCGTTCATGGTGCTGCCTCTCTACGCCAACCTCGTCAAGCACGACAACAGCCTGCTGGAAGCCGCGCAGGATCTGGGTTCGAGCAACTTCAACAACTTTTGGAAAATCACCGTGCCGCTGGCCAAGAACGGCATCATTGCCGGTTGCATGCTGGTGTTCATTCCGGTGGTCGGCGAGTTCGTGATTCCAGAACTGCTGGGTGGCCCGGAGACGCTGATGATCGGTCGCGTGCTGTGGCAGGAGTTCTTCAATAACCGCGACTGGCCGGTGGCTTCTGCGCTGGCGGTGGTGATGCTGTTGATCCTGATTGTGCCGATTCTGCTGTTCAACCGCAGCCAGGCCAAAGAGATGGAGGCACGGGGATGAAACGCTTCAACTTTTCCAAGTTCATGCTGATCTTCGGCTTGATGTTCATTTATCTGCCGATGCTGATTCTGGTGATCTACTCGTTCAACGCATCGAAACTGGTGACGGTGTGGGGTGGCTGGTCAGTGAAGTGGTATGTCGGCCTGCTCGACAACTCGCAACTGATGGGCTCGGTGCTGCGCTCGCTGGAAATCGCCTGCTACACCGCGATTGCCGCTGTGGCACTGGGGACGCTGGCGGCGTTCGTGCTGACGCGGGTGACGCGCTTCAAGGGTCGCACACTATTTGGTGGCCTGGTGACCGCGCCGTTGGTGATGCCGGAAGTGATCACCGGCCTGTCGCTGTTGCTGCTGTTCGTGGCGATGGCGCAACTGATCGGCTGGCCGCAGGAGCGCGGCATCGTCACCATTTGGATCGCCCACACCACCTTTTGTGCCGCTTATGTGGCGGTGGTAGTCTCCGCGCGCCTGCGGGAGCTGGATCTGTCGATCGAAGAAGCGGCGATGGACCTCGGCGCCAAACCATTCAAAGTGTTTTTCCTCATCACCATTCCCATGATCGCGCCGTCGCTGGCGGCGGGCGGGATGATGTCGTTTGCCTTGTCGCTGGATGATCTGGTGCTGGCGAGTTTTGTCTCCGGGCCGGGCTCGACGACGCTGCCGATGGAGGTGTTCTCGGCGGTGCGTCTGGGTGTGAAGCCTGAGATCAACGCCGTGGCCAGCCTGATTCTGCTGGCGGTGTCGCTGGTAACTTTCCTCGTCTGGTATTTCGGCCGCAAGGCAGAGGCCAACCGCAAACGGGCGATTCAGGAAGCGATGGATCAGACCGCAAACGAGTCGTGGCAACAGCCAGCAGCGGCGACTGCCTGAGCAACACTGAAGAACAACTGTGGCGAGGGGATTTATCCCCGTTGGGCTGCGAAGCGGCCCCTGCAGTTCTACCTGAAGACTCCGTATTCAGGTTTTGCGACTGCTTCGCAGCCGAGCGCGGATAAATCCCCTCGCCACAAGGTTCAAGTGCACCGAGCTTTTGTTTTGTTGAATAAGAAGAAGGGAGTTGTAGCGATGAAAATGTTTGGCAGGACTCTGCTGACACTGTCCTTAATGGGCGCAATGGTCATGGGCGCCCAGGCCAACGACAAGGTGCTGCGTGTTTACAACTGGTCCGATTACATCGCGCCGGACACCGTGAAAAAGTTCGAAGACGAGACCGGCATTCGCGTGACCTACGACGTCTTCGACAGCAACGAAACCCTGGAAGCGCGCCTGCTCGCGGGCAAATCCGGCTACGACATCGTCGTGCCGTCGAACAGTTTTCTGGCCAAGCAGATCAAGGCCGGTGTTTATCAGCCGCTGGACAAATCGAAGCTGCCGAACTGGAAGAATCTCAACCCGGTGCTGCTGAAAAACGCCGCCGCCAGTGATCCGGACAACGCGCATGCGTTCCCGTACATGTGGGGCTCGATCGGCATCGGTTTCAATCCGGCGAAGGTCAAGGAAGTTCTCGGCGCCAACGCCCCGACCAACTCCTGGGACTTACTGTTCAAACCGGAGAACGCGGAAAAGCTCAAAGCCTGCGGCATCAGTTTCCTCGATTCGCCGACCGAAATGCTCCCGGCCGCCCTGCACTACCTGGGCTATCCGGTGAACGACAAGGACAAGGCGCACATCGCCGAAGCCGAAGCGCTGTTCATGAAAATCCGCCCTTACGTGGCGTACTTCCACTCCTCGAAGTACATCTCCGATCTGGCCAACGGCAACATCTGCGTGGCGGTGGGTTACTCCGGCGACGTCCTGCAGGCCAAGGCCCGCGCGGTGGAATCGGGCAACAACGTGGTGATCGACTACAGCATTCCCAAGGAAGGCGCCGGCAGTTTCTACGACATGGTCGCCATCCCCCGTGATGCGGCGAACGTCGACAATGCCTACCTGTTCATGGACTTCCTGATGCGCCCGGACATCATCGCCGAAGTCACCAACAGCATCGGCTACAGCAACGCCAACGCAGCGGCCACGCCACTGGTGGACGAAGCGATCCGCAACGAACCGGGTTCGTATCCGTCGCAAGCGGTGATGGCGACGTTGTATGCAGTGCCGGATCAGCCAATTGCCACGCAGCGGATCATGACGCGCGGCTGGACGCGGGTGAAGCTCGGTAAATAAAAACACCGATGATCAAAATGTGGGAGCGAGCCTGCTCGCGAAGGCGGTAGGACAGGCGACGAAAATATTGGGTGTGCCGACGCTTTCGCGAGCAGGCTCGCTCCCACAATGAAGCAATGCAGTGCTGAAAATTTTCCGTTCACGCAGCGCACTACCACCGCTGCACCCTGCTCTGAACGGCCTCACCCGGCTCCCTCGGCTCGGGTGATTTTGCAGGCGCCTTCGGGCGCCTTTTTTTGTCCGTTCAGATCAACGGCCAGTCCTGCACAACCCGATACCGACCCTTGTGCGATTCGAACAGAGCGAAGCGTTCAGCACGCAGAAAGAACTCCGGCGGCGTGCGCGCTTCCGGCTCCGGCGCGCGGTATTCGCGGGCCAGTGTCAGGTGCGGGCGGAACTCGCGGGTGGCTTCTTCAAAACCGAACGGCAGCATCGCCTGCTCCAATGCATAGACCAGGCGCAACAACGCCGGCGGCGCCTGTTCGGGTGCAAGGGACAACACACCGGGGCGATGCCAGACCTGCAAGCGATCCAGCGCAACCCGCAACGCCTCGCCAGGAACACGTACGCCGCCGGCGGCTTCGCAGACGCCATGAATCTGCGCCAGCGGCACCGCTCCAAGAAACAGCAGAGTCAGATGAAAGTTATCCGCCGGCACCGGTTTGCCGCTGCGCAGGCCCAGTTCCGCGCGCCACTGGGCGATTGCCTTGCGCTGCGCCGGTGGGCAGTCCAAAGCGAAAAACAGCCGTTTCGACGGTTCATCCCTGCGCACTTCATCCATCATCGCCCTGCCCCCCATATCGTCATGATCACGCCGATTCTACACAGCCTGTGCTGACGACTCGCGACAGGAAGCTATAGTTCAGGGATTGCCATCAACCGGAGGCTGCCATGCGCGAGATCCTCAGCAAAGAACCCTGGTGGGCCCGGCCACCGCATCCCGGACAGGAAGAAAGCGAACTGGAATGGGGCTGGCTGGTGCATTACAGCGAAGGCGAACCACGCTTCGAATTCGTTCGTGAGAGGCCCAGCGACGAGCAGATCCGCAACCGCAAAAGTTGCCGGGTCACCCCCTCGCCCGAATGAATAGAGCTCGTGAGCACTAATCCTGTGGGAGCGAGCAGGCTCGCTCCCACAGGGTCATGCATTGATCAGTGGGGTTGGGTGTCGCCCGCGGCGGTGTCGATGCTGACCACAACTGACATCCCCGGCCGCAAGCGTTCTTCTTCCTGCTGGTCGGGATCGATGGTGATGCGCACCGGCACGCGCTGGGCGATCTTGACGAAGTTACCGGTGGCGTTGTCGGCCTGCAGCAAGGCAAATTCCGAGCCGGTGCCCGGCGAAATATGCTGCACGTGGCCGGTGAATCTGCGGTGGTTCAAGGCGTCGACGGTGAAGCGTACCGGTTGCCCGACCCGCACGTTGGCCATCTGGGTTTCCTTCATGTTGGCGATCACCCACTTCTGGTCCGGGACCAACGCCATCAGCTGCGCGCCGGAGTTGACGTAGGCCCCCAAGCGCACGCCGATCTGCCCGAGCTGGCCGTCGCGCGGGGCGACAATCCGTGTGTTCGACAGATCGATCCGCGCCAGTTGCACCGCCGCTTCAGCACTGGCCACGGCAGCCTCCAGCGAGCCGCGATTGACGATCACCGTTTGCAGATCCTGCCGGGCGATTTCCAGATTGGCCTTGGCCTGCGCCACAGAAGCGGTGCTTTGCGCGTTGGCAGCGAGAGTCACGTCGAATTCGCGCTTGGACACCGAGCCGTCGCGCACCAGTTCCTGATTACGCCGCAGATCCGCCTCGCTCTTGCGCAACTGCGCCTGGCTGTCGGCGAGCACCGCCTGGCGCAATTTGATCGTCGCTTCAGCGCTGTTGCGCTGCTGCACGACGTTGGCCAATCCGGCTTTCTGCACCGCCAGTTGTGCCAGGGACTGGTCGAGGCGTTGCTGATAAATGCGGTCGTCCAGACGCACCAGCAGGTCCCCGGCCTTGACGTACTGGAAGTCCTGCACCGGCACCTCGAACACATAGCCGCTGAGCTGCGGACCGATGATCGTCACCTGCCCGCGAATCAAGGCGTTTTCGGTAGTTTCGACCGCACTGCTGAATGGCGGCAGTTGCCAGGCATACAACACGATCAGCACGCCGACGATGGCGATTGCGGCAAAGCCCAGCGAAGAAATGATCCGCACCCGCAGCGAACGCGGCGCGGTATTCGGTGACGATGGCGGCGCCTCCCCTTCAGGCGTGGCGGCGATGGCGTTGGTAGTTGTGGTGGTCGGTTCGGTCATGAAGAAGTGGCACCGCTGGGTGGTACGGAAGGTGTCGGCTCAATGGCTTTGGTGGTGCTCATCAGCCACAACGCGCGAATCGAAAGCCAGATCATGGTCAGGACGGCAATGACCGCAATCAGCATGAAGACATCGTTATAGGCCAGCACGTTCGCTTCGCGTGTCGCCGCATTGGCGAGGCTGCGCATGCCGGCCAGATTGCGCAGGCTCGGGTCGGCGAGCAAACCGCCGAACGCCGAGCCGCCGCTCTGCACTCGCGCAGCCACCAAGGGATCGGACATCACCAGATGATCGACGATGTGGCTGGAATGGTACTTCTCCCGCACGATCTGAAAAGTGCCAAGCAACGCCGCGCCGAGCAGTCCGCCGAGGTTGTTGCAGATCCCGAACAGCACGGAAAAACTCACCAGGTTGCGCGGATTGGTCAGCACGTTGCGCGTGCCGAAGACCATGGTCGGGCCGAGAAAAAACGTACTGCCGAACGCCAGCAGGAACTGGCTGAAATACATGTTTTCGGGGCGGGTCAGGTTGTTCGAGAAGCTGTCCATCACCGAACCGGTGGCCATCAGCGCCAAGGAAATGATCAACGGCATCAGCAGGTGTTTGGGATCGATGGTCAACGCGCTGGTGGCAAGCCCGGCGATGCTGCCGATCAGCATCACCACGTACAGACTGTGCAATTGCTCATAGCCCATGTTGAGGTTCTGCATGAAACCGACCGCGCCGGTGGATTGCTCCGAGGTGACCATGCGAATCAGGGTCACCGCCAGCGCGAGGCGGATCATCGTTCCGCTGCCCAGCCAGCGGGTCATCAGCATCGGGTTGCTGCGGTTATGCTCGATGGCCAGGCCCATGATGATCAGCGCGATCGAACAGGCCAGCGCCACGCCGATCCAGTCTGCCTCCAGCCACCAGTCGATCCGCCCCAGCGACAGCACCGCGCACAACAACGCCACACCCGTGGCGAGGATGGCGAAGGTGAGGAAATCGAGTTTTTCAAAGGTCTTGAAGCGGTCACCGGGCGGCAACTTCAGCAGCAACACACAGCCGAGTGACAGCAGGGCCATGCCCAATTCGAACAAGTACAAACCGCGCCATTCGGCGATCTGCAACAGGTCTTCGGAAAACAGCCGCGCCAGCGGCAACGCCAATTGCGACGTGCCGAGGCCGAGCACCAGCGCTTTGAGCCGCCACTTCGCCGGAAACGCCTGGACCATGTAATACAGACCCAACGAGCTCAGCGCCGCACCGACCATGCCGTGCGCCGCTCGCACCGCCACTGCCGAGTTGAGATCGTTGACGAACAAATGGCCGAAGGTCACCAGCGCGTACAACACCAGAAATACTTCGGTGAATGCGCGCAAACCGAACTGCTGGCGAAACTTCACCAACAGCAGGTTCATCGACACGTTGGTCATCACATAGGCCGCCGGCAGCCAGGCCATCTCCGCCGTGGTCGCGCCGAGCGAGCCTTGCAGGTAAGGCAGGTTGGCAACCACCAGCGAGTTGCCCAACCCACCGGTCACCGCCACCAGCACGCCAACCGCCGCATAAGCCAGACGCTTGGGCGTGGAATGCAACGGGGTCGATGGGGAACCGGGCAGGCTGGGCTTTTCGTGGGGTTGCCAGTTGCGCGGGGCGTATTTATCCATGGATCGGCCTGGTGCTGGGGGTGAGGGAAGTTTGCCGCAATTTGACAGGCAATACACGACTCGACGGACACCAAGGAACCCGGTGGGAGCGAGCCTGCTCGCGAAAGCGCTGTGTCAGTCGACAACTTCATTGAAGGAAAGTCCGCATTCGCGAGCAGGCTCGCTCCCACAGGGGTTCTGCGTCGCATGGGAGGTCATCGCATAACTTCCAGTTGACAATCCCCGTAAATCTGGGAAATATCCGCATCGATGTTGTACGACGACGTATGACAAATAATAAAAACAACAAACGATCCAGGGAGCGTCACAGTGAGCCCACTCGCCCGCAATTCCGTCCGCCCGTCACGTTTTGCCCATTTCAAACCGCGTTCGACCCTCAGCCTGATCGGTTGCAGCAGCCTCGCTCTGGCCCTGCCGATGAGCGCCGATGCCGAGGGCTTTCTCGACGACAGCAAAGCCACGCTGAACCTGCGCAACGCCTACTTCAACCGCAACTTCGTCAACCCGGCCAATCCGCAGGGCAAGGCTGAAGAATGGACGCAGAACTTCATTCTCGACGCCAAATCCGGCTTCACCCAGGGCACCGTCGGCTTCGGCCTCGACATCCTTGGCATGTACTCGCAAAAGCTCGATGGCGGCAAAGGCACGGGCGGCACGCAACTATTGCCGATCCATGATGACGGCCGCCCGGCCGACAACTTCGGCCGCCTCGGCGTGGCGCTGAAAGCCAAAGTCTCGAAGACCGAATTGAAGGTCGGCGAATGGATGCCGGTATTGCCGATCCTGCGCTCCGACGACGGCCGCTCCCTGCCGCAGACCTTTCGCGGCGGGCAGATCACGTCCACTGAAATCAACGGCCTGACCGTCTACGGCGGCCAGTTCCGTGGCAATAGCCCGCGCAACGACGCGAGCATGGAAGACATGTCGATGAACGGCCGCGGTGCATTCACCTCCGATCGTTTCAACTTCGGCGGCGGCGAATACAGCTTCAACGAAAAACGCACGATGGTCGGCGTGTGGTACGCCGAGCTCACCGACATCTACCAGCAGCAGTATTTCAACCTCAGCCACAGTCAGCCGATGGGCGACTGGACGCTGGGCGCCAACCTCGGTTTCTTCACCGGCAAGGAAGACGGCAGCGCTCAGGCCGGCGACCTCGACAACAAGACCGCGTTCGCCCTGCTCTCGGCCAAGTACGGTGGCAACACCTTCTACGTCGGCCTGCAGAAACTCACCGGCGACGATGCTTGGATGCGCGTCAACGGCACCAGCGGCGGCACCTTGGCCAACGACAGTTACAACGCCAGTTATGACAACGCCAAAGAGCGCTCCTGGCAGGTGCGTCACGACTACAACTTCGTTGCGCTGGGCGTGCCTGGCCTGACCCTGATGAACCGCTACATCAGCGGCGATAACGTGCACACCGCCACCACCAATGACGGCAAGGAATGGGGCCGCGAATCAGAGCTGGCCTACACCGTGCAGAGCGGCCCGCTGAAGAACCTCAACGTGAAATGGCGCAACGCGACCATTCGCCGGGACTTCAGCACCAACGAATTTGACGAGAACCGGATCTTTATCAGCTATCCGATTTCGTTGTTGTAAGGGTTGGCGGTTTGCCCTGTGGGAGCGAGCCTGCTCGCGAAAGCGCCGGACCAGTCGACTTGTTCTGACTGACACAGCGCATTCGCGAGCAGGCTCGCTCCCACAAGGGGATTGCATTGCCAGGCAGGTATCGGGTGCTGAAAAAATGAATCGCCCCTTCCGTCATCTACACCAAAAGTCGCGTTGACAAGATCCGGAAACCCTACCGATACTTCAGCGCAGTCATACGACAACCTACAACAAACCTAATAACAATGTGTTCAGGGATTGCCATGACGTCTACCTCTACCCCCCGCGCTCCTTTCAACCGCCTGCTGCTGACCGGTGCCGCCGGCGGCCTGGGCAAAGTGCTGCGCGAACGCCTGCGCCCTTACGCCAATGTGCTGCGCCTGTCCGACATCGCCGCCCTCGCCCCGGCCGTCGATGACCACGAAGAAGTCGTGCTCTGCGACCTCGCCGACAAGCAAGCCGTGCATCAACTGGTCGAAGGGGTCGATGCGATCTTGCATTTCGGCGGCGTTTCGGTCGAGCGCCCGTTCGAAGAAATCCTCGGTGCCAACATCTGCGGCGTGTTCCACATTTACGAAGCGGCGCGCAAGCACGGTGTGAAGCGGGTGATCTTCGCCAGCTCCAACCACGTCATCGGTTTCTACAAACAGGACCAACAGCTCGACGCCACTTCAGCGCGTCGTCCCGATGGTTACTACGGCTTGTCCAAGTCCTACGGCGAAGACATGGCCAGTTTCTACTTCGATCGCTACGGCATCGAAACCGTCAGCATCCGCATCGGCTCCTCGTTCCCCGAACCGCAAAACCGCCGGATGATGCACACCTGGCTGAGCTTCGACGATCTCACGCAACTGCTCGAACGCTCGCTGTACACACCGAACGTCGGCCACACCGTGGTCTACGGCATGTCCGCCAACAAAGACGTCTGGTGGGACAACCGCTACGCCAGCCACCTCGGTTTCGAAGCCAAGGACACCTCGGAAGTGTTCCGCGACAAGGTCGAAGCGCAACCGATGCCGGCCGACGATGATCCGGCGCGGATCTATCAGGGCGGCGCCTTCGTCGCAGCAGGCCCGTTCGGCGACTGACCGTTCGACTTGATCCCCTTTAATAAAAACCATGGGAATGAGTATGCAAGCCGAATTGATCGTCGACGCCCGCAACGCGGTCGGTGAAAGCCCGGTCTGGGTGCCGCAGGAAAACGCTCTGTACTGGGTCGATATTCCCAACGGCGGGCTGCAACGCTGGAGCGCTGACAGCGGGCATGTTGCCTCGTGGAAGGCCCCGGAAATGCTCGCCTGCATCACCCGCCACCGCAGTGGCGGCTGGGTCGCTGGCATGGAAAGCGGATTCTTTCGCCTGCACCCGCACAGCGACGGCAGCCTCGACAGTGAGTTGCTCGCCACCGTAGAGCACAGCCGCGCCGACATGCGCCTCAACGACGGTCGCTGTGATCGCCAAGGGCGTTTCTGGGCGGGCAGCATGGTGCTGAACATGGGCCTGAACGCGCCTGAAGGCCGGCTCTATCGCTACAGCGCCGGGCAGACGGGCGTGATCGAAGCGCAACTGGATGGCTTCATCGTGCCCAACGGCCTCGCTTTCAGCCCTGACGGCAAGACCATGTACCTGTCGGATTCGCACCCCGATGTGCAACTGATCTGGGCCTTCGATTACGACACCGAGACCGGCACGCCATCGAATCGCCGAATCTTCGTCGACATGAATCATTTCCCCGGCCGCCCCGATGGCGCTGCCGTGGATGCCGAAGGCTGCTACTGGATCTGCGCCAACGACGCCGGCCTGATCCACCGCTTTGCCCCGGATGGCCGACTGGATTTCTCGCTGGAAGTACCGGTGAAGAAACCGACCATGTGCGCCTTCGGCGGCAGCAACCTGGACACCTTGTTTGTCGCCTCGATTCGCCCCGGCGATGACCACGACCCGCAATCCCTGGCCGGCGGCGTGTTCGCCCTGAAGCCAGGCGTCAAAGGCCTCGCCGAACCGCAATTCAACGATTTGCTTTAGACCCTCTGCTGCACCGCTGCGCCTTGAACACAAAAATAACAAGACTGGAGACTCACCCCCATGAATTTCAAACGCACCTTGCTCGCCGCTGCACTCCCGCTGATGTTCACCTTTGCCGGTGCCGCTCAGGCGGAAATGAAACTCAAATTTGCCGACATTCACCCCGCCGGTTACCCAACCGTGGTGGCTGAAAAATCCATGGGCGATACCCTGACCAAGGAAACCAACGGCGAGCTGACCTTCCAATACTTCCCGGGCGGTGTGCTCGGTTCCGAGAAGGAAGTCATCGAGCAGATGCAGGTCGGCGCGGTGCAGCTGTCGCGTGTCAGCCTGGGCATCGTCGGCCCTGTGGTGCCGGATGTGAACGTGTTCAACATGCCGTTCATCTTCCGCGACCAGCAACACATGCGTAACGTCATCGATGGCCCGGTGGGCGATGAGATTCTCGACAAGATCACCAACTCCGAATTCGGCCTGGTGGCCCTGGCGTGGATGGACGGCGGCACGCGCAACATCTACACCAAGAAACCGGTGCGCAAGCTCGAAGACCTCAAGGGCATGAAAATCCGCGTACAAGGCAACCCGATGTTCATCGACATGATGAACGCCATGGGCGGTAACGGCATCGCCATGGACACCGGGGAAATCTTCAGCGCCCTGCAGACCGGCGTGATCGATGGCGCGGAAAACAACCCGCCGACCCTGCTTGAACACAACCACTTCCAGAACGCCAAGTTCTACAGCCTGACCGGTCACCTGATCCTGCCAGAGCCGATCGTGATGTCGAAAATCACTTGGGAAAAACTCACTCCGGATCAACAGCAACTGGTGAAAAAAGCCGCCAAGGCTGCCCAGGCTGAAGAGCGCGTACTGTGGGACAAGAAGTCCGCTGCCAGTGAAGAAAAACTCAAGGCCGCTGGCGTCGAGTTCATCGAAGTCGACAAAAAACCCTTCTACGACGCCACCGCACCGGTACGGGAAAAGTACGGCGCGAAGTACGCCGACCTGATCAAAAAGATCGAAGCCGTTCAGTAACGCCTCCCGCTCCGTACTCATGAAAAAGGCCCGGCGCGCCAGCGGTTCAGGCGCGCCCGGTTACGGTGGAACCCGATGAAGAATCTGCTGCTGCGTATCAACGACAAGATCTACATGACGTGCATCTGGGTCGCCGGCCTTTCCGTCCTGGCGATTTCCCTGATGATTCCCTGGGGCGTGTTCGCCCGCTACGTGCTCGGCACCGGCTCCAGCTGGCCTGAGCCGACGGCGATCCTGCTGATGATGGTGTTCACCTTCATCGGCGCCGCCGCCAGTTACCGCGCCGGTGCGCACATGGCCGTGGCCATGCTCACCGACCGCATGCCAGCGCAGCTGAAATCCGCAGCAGCGATTTTTTCGCAACTGCTGATGGCGGCCATCTGCATCTTCATGACCATCTGGGGCACCAAGCTGTGCATGTCCACCTGGAACCAGTTCATGGCCGCCCTGCCCGATCTGCGGGTTGGCGTGACCTATCTGCCGATCCCCCTGGGTGGCTTGCTGACGCTGATTTTTGTCTTGGAAAAACTCTTGCTCGGTGACCAGAGCAAACGTCGGGTCGTGCAGTTCGACCTGGTTGAAGAAAGTGAAGGTGCCGTTTAATGGACGCTCTGATCCTGCTGGGCAGTTTTATCGTATTGATCCTGATCGGCATGCCGGTCGCTTACGCGTTGGGCGCCGCTGCGCTGATCGGCGCTTGGTGGATCGACATTCCCTTCCAGGCGGTGATGATCCAGGTCGCCTCGGGGGTGAACAAATTCTCGCTGCTGGCCATTCCGTTCTTCGTCCTCGCCGGCGCGATCATGGCCGAGGGCGGCATGTCCCGGCGTTTGGTGGCATGTGCCGGGGTGCTGGTCGGTTTCGTGCGCGGTGGTCTGTCACTGGTCAACATTGTTGCCTCGACGTTCTTCGGTGCGATCTCCGGTTCGTCGGTGGCCGACACCGCGTCGGTGGGCTCGGTGCTGATTCCGGAAATGGAACGCAAGGGCTATCCACGGGACTTCTCCACCGCCGTGACCGTCAGCGGTTCGGTGCAAGCCCTACTGACGCCGCCGAGCCATAACTCGGTGCTCTACTCGCTGGCTGCAGGCGGTACCGTTTCGATCGCTTCGCTGTTCATGGCCGGCATCGTCCCGGGCCTGCTGATGAGCGCCTGCCTGATGGTGCTGTGCCTGATCTTCGCGAAAAAGCGCAACTACCCCAAGGGCGAAGTGATTCCGATGCGCCAGGCGCTGAAGATCGTCGGCGAAGCCCTGTGGGGCATGATGGCGATGGTGATCATCCTCGGCGGCATTCTCTCGGGTATTTTCACCGCCACTGAATCGGCGGCCATCGCCGTGCTTTGGTCATTCTTCGTGACCATGTTCATCTACCGCGACTACAAATGGAGCGAGTTGCCCAAGCTGATGCATCGCACGGTGCGCACCATCTCCATCGTGATGATCCTGATCGGTTTCGCCGCCAGCTTCGGCTACATCATGACGCTGATGCAGATCCCGGCGAAAATCACCACGCTGTTCCTGACCCTGTCGGACAACCGCTACGTGATCCTCATGTGCATCAACGTCATGCTGCTGTTGCTTGGCACGGTGATGGACATGGCGCCGCTGATCCTGATCCTCACGCCGATCCTGATGCCAGTGATCATGGGCATCGGTGTCGATCCGGTGCAGTTCGGCATGATCATGCTGGTCAACCTGGGGATCGGATTGATAACACCGCCCGTGGGCGCCGTACTCTTCGTCGGCTCGGCGGTGGGCAAGGTCAGTATCGAAAGCACCGTGAAAGCGCTGCTGCCGTTCTATGGCGTGCTGTTCCTGGTGCTGCTGCTGGTGACCTACGTTCCGGCGATTTCGCTGTGGCTGCCGCACCTGGTGTTGTAACCGTCTGAGAAGATCGCAGCCTCGTGCAAGGAGGCTGCGATCTTTTGCTCTTCACGCCCGCAACAACATGTACCCCGCCACCACCAGACAGACACTGGCAAACCCCACCTGCAACGCCCGCGCCGGAACTCGCGCACAAAGCCTGCGGCCGACGATCATGCCGACAATGCTGGCAACGATGAACGCCCCACCCCGGCTGTCGATACGCACCCCCGCATGAAACGCGCCGATCACCCCGATCGCGGAAATCAGACTGATCACCATCAACGACGTCGCAACGATGCCGCGCATCTGCACATCGGTCAGTTGCTTGAACGCCGGCACGATCAGAAAGCCGCCGCCGACGCCCAGTAAACCCGAAACCACGCCAGTAACCGCTCCCAGTGCAGCCAGGGTGGCGGTGCATTTGGCGGTCCAGTCGAAGCGCCCGGTCTGCTCGTTGAGCATGCAGTTTTTCTGCCCCCAACTGGCATGGCCGTGATCGCTCGGCCCGGCTTGCTGACGCTCCTTTCTGAACATCCGCCAGGCGACCAGAACCATCAGCAGGCTGAACAGCATCATCAGAATCTTTTCCGGCAGTTGATGCGCGAAGTAGATCCCCAGCGGCGAAAACACCGCGCCCAGTGCCGCGATCAACAGCGCCGCGCGGTAACGCACCAGGCCATGGCGCAAACCGTCGATAGCACCGACCGCTGCCGCGCTGCCGACCGCAAACAAGGCCACCGGCGCCGCTTGCGTCATCGTCCAGCCGAGCCCGAGCACCAGCGCCGGCACCGCGAGAATCCCGCCGCCTGCGCCGGTCAGGCCGAGGATCAACCCCATCACCACGCCAAACAAACTTGCCAGCAACATAGGGGTTTTCTCAGTCGATCCTGGACAGACGCGTCAGCCACTCGCGGCCCTTGAGCATGCCGTGCCAGTAGAACCACGGCAGCAGCGTCGCTTTCAGCCACCATGCCGAACGGCGGGCCACGGTCGGGTCCAGCGGGAAAGTCGGCAGCAGTTTGCCGCCATAGCCGAACTCGGCGAGGATCACCTTGCCCTTCTCCACCGTCAGCGGGCACGAGCCGTAGCCGTCGTACTTGAGCGGCAGCGGCTGTTGTTTGCGCGCGGCCAGCAGGTTCTGCGCAACGACGACCACCTGCTTGCGCACCGCTGCGGCGGTTTTCGCGTTGCTGGTGCCGCAGATATCGCCCAGTGCGAACACCTCGGGATAACGCGGATGCTGCAGGCTGTGCGGATCGACTTCGCACCAACCGCCGGCATCGGCCAGCGCACTCTGGGCGATGAAATCCGGCGCGACTTGTGGCGGCACGACGTGCAGCAGATCGAAGGTTTTTGCCACGCGGCTGACGTTGCCGTCGGCGTCCTTGACGTCAAACCACGCGGTTTTCGCCGGGCCGTCGACTTTGACCAGATTCGAGTTGAACGCCAGTTGCGCGTCGTACTGTTCGATGTACTTCATCAACGGCGGCACAAAGGTCGGCACGCCAAACAGCGCAGCGCCAGCGAGGTTGAATTCGACATTGATGTCTTTCAGCACGGCGGATTTGCGCCAGTAATCGCAAGACAGGTACAGGGCTTTTTGCGGCGCGCCGGCGCATTTGATCGGCATCGCCGGCTGGGTGAACAGCGCCCGGCCATCGCGCAGTTTCTGCACTTGATCCCAGGTGTACTGGGCGTGTTGATAGCTGTAGTTGGAGGTGACGCCGTGCTGGCCGAGGCTTTCCTGCAAGCCTTCGATTTTCTCCCAGGCCAGGCGCAGGCCGGGGCAGACGATCAGGTTCTGATAGCTGACGGTGCGCTGGTCGTCGAGGGTGAGTTGGCGGCTTTGCGGGTCGATGGCGCTGACACTGGCCTGAATCCACGTCGCATGACGCGGCATGACTTTGCTCATCGGCCTGACGGTGTCTTTCACGTCAAATGCACCACCGCCGACCAGCGTCCACGCCGGTTGATAGTAGTGCTGTGAACTCGGTTCGATCACGGTGACTTTGAGCTGCGGGTCACGCTTGAGCAGGCTGGCGACAAAACCGATGCCGGCCGTGCCACCGCCGATGACCACGATGTCCGCACTGATGGATGGGCCCCAGTGTTGATCGTTCATTGCTTTTTCCTTTTGCTGCACGCAAGGATTTTTTGGCTCACCACAACAACCAATGTGGGAGCGAGCCTGCTCGCGAAAGCGGTGGCTCAGTCAACTATTCGTCGGCTGACACGCCGCCTTCGCGAGCAGGCTCGCTCCCACAGGAGATGTTTGTGAGGGCTGGCATTTATGGCTGTTCCCAGCTCTTGAGTACCGCTCCGCAATACAGCCCCGACAGAGTTTTCATCACCTGAATCACTTCGTGACTGGCCAGGCCGTAGAAAATGTATTTGCCTTCGCGGCGGGTCGCGACCAGGCCTTCATCGCGCAAGATGCCCAGTTGTTGGGACAGCGTCGGCTGGCGTACGCCGGTCATCTTTTCCAGCTCGCCGACGTTGCGTTCGCCCTGGGTCAGTTGACAGAGAATCAACAGACGATCCTCATTGGCCAGGGCTTTGAGCAAGGCGCAGGCTTTGGACGCCGAGGCGCGCAGTTGGGCGACTTCACATTCGGTCAGACTGGATTGCATTTGCACGAGGCCTTGAAGGTCACTTAAGCTGCGAACATTATGTTTTTACATAAACTGTTGCAACCCGAAATTCCTCAGCACAGGTTTCTGCCATGTCCGCCCAGATTGAAGCGTTCCTCGACCCCGCCTCCTCGACCTACAGCTACGTGGTCTATGAAGCCGACGGCGGCCAGTGCGCGATCGTCGACCCGGTGCTTGACTACGATGGCGCTGCCGGGCGCACCGGCACGGCGCAGGCGGACAAGATCATCACCTTCGTCCGTGCGCATCGGCTGCAAGTGCAATGGCTGCTGGAAACCCACGCCCACGCCGACCACTTGTCTGCCGCGCCGTACCTGCGTCGGGAACTGGGCGGCAAGATCGCCATCGGTGAATCGATCAGCAAAGTGCAGAATGTGTTCAAGGCGCTATTCAACCTGGAGCCGGAATTTTGCGTCGATGGCTCGCAGTTCGATCATCTGTTCGCGCCGAACGAGTCGTTCATGATCGGCAATCTCAAGGCCACCGCCCTGCACGTCCCCGGCCATACGCCAGCGGACATGGCGTACCTGATCGACGGCGAACAGATCCTGGTGGGTGACACGCTGTTCATGCCGGACGTTGGCACCGCGCGCTGTGATTTCCCTGGCGGCAATGCGCAGCAATTGTTCAAGTCGATCCAGAAGCTGCTGGCGTTTCCAGCCAGCGTGAAGCTTTACGTCTGCCACGATTACCCGCCCGAAGGCCGCGCCCCACAGTGTCAGACCACTGTCGGCGAACAGCGCAAAAGCAATATTCATGTGCATGACGGGATCGATGAAGCGGCGTTCGTCGAGATGCGCACGACACGTGACGCTGGGTTAGGCATGCCGACGTTGCTGCTGCCGGCGATTCAGGTGAACGTGCGGGCGGGGAATCTGCCGGCACCTGAGGGGAATGGCGTGGTTTACCTGAAGATTCCGCTCAACAAACTCTGACCGCTCTGATTCAGGCGCGGAGCCAACTGATCGTTCCCACGCGCAGCAAAGGAATGCCGCCAGGGACGCTCCGCGTTCCGCCTCAAGAAGTGACGCAGAGCGTCACAGGATGCATTCCCACGCGGAGCGTGGGAACGATCGGCGAATGGAGGAGCTGCCGAAGGCTCGGGCCGCGATCGGACGATCTTTTGATCTTCAGGTTCCCAACGTCAACCCATTGGCCGGCAACGGCAACGCGGTCTTATAACGCACCTGCTTCAGCGCAAAGCTCGAACGAATATTCGCCACCCCCGGCACCTTGGTCAGAAAATCCATCATGAAGCGTTCCAGCGACTGAATGCTCGGCACCAGCACGCGAATCAGATAATCCGGATCACCCGCCATCAGATAGCACTCCATCACCTCAGGCCGATCAGAAATCGCTTCCTCGAAATGCTGCAACGCCTCCTCTACCTGTTTTTCCAGGCTGACGTGAATGAACACGTTCACGTGCAGCCCCAGCAGATCGGCATCCAGCAGCGTGACCTGCTCGCGAATCAAGCCCAATTCTTCCATGGCCTTGACCCGGTTGAAGCACGGCGTCGGCGACAGGTTCACCGAGCGAGCGAGGTCGGCGTTGGTGATGCGCGCGTTCTCCTGAAGGCTGTTGAGAATGCCGATGTCGGTACGGTCCAGTTTGCGCATGAGACAAAACCACCTGTTTTTTATGTTTATGCAGAATTTCTATCTGCAAATGGTCACCAGCGCAACGAAACACAGAGAAATATTCTTCTTGGCCACGCCTATGATTGTTGTAGGACAAGATTTCCTCATCCCGGAATGACTGCCAGCTCACTACAAGAAATTCACAAGATCGAGCGTAGAAGCCATGACCCAAGCGTATGAACCGCTGCGCCTGCACGTCCCTGAACCCTCGGGCCGTCCCGGCTGCAAAACCGATTTTTCCTACCTGCATCTGACCGATGCCGGTACGGTGCGCAAACCTCCCATCGATGTAGAACCTGCCGACACCGCCGACCTCGCCCGTGGCCTTATTCGCGTGCTCGACGATCAGGGCAACGCCCTCGGCCCGTGGGCCGAAAACGTGCCGGTCGAAATCCTGCGCAAAGGCATGCGCGCGATGCTCAAGACGCGCATCTACGACAACCGCATGGTCGTCGCCCAGCGGCAGAAAAAGATGTCGTTCTACATGCAGAGCCTCGGCGAAGAAGCCATCGGCAGCGCCCAGGCGTTGGCGCTGAACATCGACGACATGTGCTTCCCGACCTACCGCCAGCAAAGCATCCTGATGGCCCGCGATGTGCCGCTGGTCGACCTGATCTGCCAACTGCTGTCCAACGAGCGCGATCCGCTCAAGGGCCGCCAGTTGCCGATCATGTACTCGGTCAAGGACGCCGGTTTCTTCACCATATCCGGCAACCTCGCCACCCAATTCATTCAGGGCGTCGGCTGGGGCATGGCCTCGGCGATCAAGGGCGATACGAAAATCGCCTCGGCGTGGATCGGTGACGGCGCCACCGCCGAATCGGACTTCCACACCGCCCTCACCTTCGCCCACGTTTATCGCGCGCCGGTGATCCTCAACGTGGTCAACAACCAGTGGGCGATTTCCACCTTCCAGGCCATCGCCGGCGGTGAAGCCACGACTTTCGCCGGACGCGGCGTCGGTTGCGGCATCGCCTCGCTGCGTGTCGATGGCAACGACTTCTACGCGGTCTACGCCGCTTCCGCTTGGGCTGCCGAACGCGCCCGGCGCAACCTCGGCCCGACCATGATCGAATGGGTCACCTACCGCGCCGGCCCGCACTCGACCTCCGACGACCCATCAAAATACCGCCCTGCCGATGACTGGAGCCACTTCCCGCTCGGCGATCCGATCGCGCGTCTGAAACAGCATCTGATCAAGGTCGGCCACTGGTCGGAGGAAGAGCACAGCGCCGTCAGCGCTGAACTTGAAGCCGAAGTGATTGCCGCGCAGAAACAGGCCGAACAGTACGGCACCCTCGCCGGTGGCCAGATTCCAAGCGCCGCGACCATGTTCGAAGACGTCTACAAAGAGATGCCGGAGCACTTGAAGCGCCAGCGTCAGCAGTTGGGGATCTGACATGAACGATCACAACAACAATATTCAGTTGGAAACCGCCATGACCACGACCACCATGACCATGATCCAGGCCCTGCGCTCGGCCATGGATGTGATGCTTGAGCGTGATGACAACGTCGTCGTGTTCGGTCAGGACGTCGGCTACTTCGGCGGCGTGTTCCGCTGCACCGAAGGCCTGCAGACCAAGTACGGCACCTCGCGGGTGTTCGACGCGCCGATCTCGGAAAGCGGCATCGTCGGGGTGGCCGTGGGCATGGGCGCTTACGGACTGCGGCCGGTCGCCGAAATCCAGTTCGCCGACTACGTCTACCCCGCCTCCGACCAGATCATCTCCGAAGCGGCGCGCCTGCGTTATCGCTCGGCTGGCGAATTCACCGCACCGATGACCCTGCGCATGCCTTGCGGCGGCGGCATCTACGGCGGCCAGACCCACAGCCAGAGCATCGAGGCGATGTTCACTCAGGTCTGCGGTCTGCGCACGGTGATGCCGTCCAACCCGTACGACGCCAAAGGCCTGCTGATCGCCTCCATCGAAAACGATGACCCGGTGATCTTCCTTGAGCCGAAACGCCTGTACAACGGCCCGTTCGATGGCCATCACGACCGCCCGGTGACGCCGTGGTCGAAACACCCGCAAGCCCAGGTGCCGGACGGTTACTACACCGTGCCGCTGGACGTCGCTGCGATCACTCGCCCGGGCAAGGACGTGACCGTGCTGACCTACGGCACCACCGTATACGTCTCGCAAGTCGCTGCCGAAGAATCCGGCGTCGATGCCGAAGTCATCGACCTGCGCAGCCTGTGGCCCCTGGACCTGGAAACCATCGTCAAGTCGGTGAAGAAAACCGGCCGCTGCGTGGTGGTTCACGAAGCCACCCGCACCTGCGGTTTCGGCGCCGAGCTGGTATCGCTGGTGCAGGAGCATTGCTTCCATCACCTGGAAGCGCCGATCGAGCGCGTCACCGGTTGGGACACTCCCTACCCGCACGCGCAGGAGTGGGCGTATTTCCCAGGGCCGTCCCGCGTGGGCGCGGCGTTGAAACGGGTCATGGAGGTCTGAATGGGCACGCACGTTATCAAGATGCCGGACATCGGCGAAGGCATCGCAGAAGTAGAACTGTCGCAGTGGCACGTCAAGGTTGGCGATCTGGTGGTTGAAGATCAGGTGCTGGCGGATGTAATGACCGACAAGGCAATGGTCGATATTCCATCGCCGGTGCACGGGAAAGTGATTGCCCTCGGTGGTCAGCCGGGTGAAGTGATGGCGGTTGGCAGTGTGCTGATCAGCATCGAAGTCGAAGGGGCTGGCAACCTTAAAGAGTCGGCCGCACCCGCGCCCGTCAAAGAAGCACCGGTTGCGCCGAAAGTTGAAGCCGCTGTCGAGAGCAAATCCGCCGCAGCCGCCGCACCACGTCCGGCTGCCGTTTGCCAAGGCCCGATGGTTGCTCGCGAAGCGGATGAACGCCCGCTCGCATCGCCGGCCGTGCGCAAACATGCGCTGGACCTGGGTATTCAATTGCGTCTGGTGCGCGGCAGCGGCCCGGCCGGTCGCGTGTTGCATGAGGATCTTGAGGCCTATCTGGCGCAAGGTCGGTCGAACGCTTCGGCGCCGGCCGCTGCCGCTTATGCCCAGCGCCACGACGAAGAACAGATTCAAGTGATCGGCATGCGCCGCAAGATCGCCCAGCGCATGCAGGACGCCACGCAGCGCGCAGCGCATTTCAGCTATGTCGAAGAAATCGACGTCACCGCGATCGAAGAACTGCGCGCGCACCTGAATGAAAAGCACGGCGCCAGCCGAGGCAAGTTGACCTTGTTGCCGTTCCTCGTTCGCGCGCTGGTGGTGGCCCTGCGCGACTTCCCGCAGATGAACGCCCGTTACGACGACGAAGCGCAAGTCATCACCCGCCTCGGCGCGGTGCATGTCGGCGTCGCCACGCAAAGCGATGTCGGCCTGATGGTGCCCGTCGTGCGTCACGCCGAAGCGCGCAGCCTGTGGGACAGCGCCGCGGAAATTTCGCGTTTGGCCAACGCCGCGCGCAATGGCAAGGCCAGCCGCGATGAGCTGTCCGGTTCGACCATTACGCTCACCAGCCTCGGTGCGCTGGGCGGCATTGTCAGCACGCCGGTGCTGAACCTGCCGGAAGTGGCCATTATCGGCGTGAACAAAATCGTCGAACGGCCAATGGTGGTCAAAGGCCAAGTGGTGATCCGCAAGATGATGAACCTCTCCAGCTCCTTCGATCATCGCGTGGTCGACGGCATGGACGCGGCGCTCTTCATTCAGGCCATTCGTGGCTTGCTCGAACAACCCGCCACCTTGTTTGTGGAGTAAGCCCGAATGCAATCTCTGAACACTACGCTGCTGATCATCGGCGGCGGCCCCGGCGGTTACGTTACCGCGATCCGCGCCGGGCAACTGGGCATCCCGACCATCCTGGTCGAAGGCCAATCGTTGGGCGGCACCTGCCTTAATATCGGCTGCATTCCGTCGAAAGCGCTGATTCATGTGGCTGAGCAGTTTCATCAGACGCAGCATCACAGCCAGCATTCGGCGCTCGGCATCAGCGTTGCCGCGCCGACCCTGGATATCAGCAAAAGTGTGGAGTGGAAGGACGGCATCGTTGATCGCCTGACCACTGGCGTCGCCGCGCTGCTGAAGAAAAACAAGGTTCAGGTCATCAACGGCTGGGCGAAAATCATCGACGGCAAAACCGTGGAAGTCGGCGATACGCGCATCCAGTGCGAACATCTGGTGCTGGCCACCGGCTCGACCAGCGTCAACCTGCCGATCCTGCCGATTGGCGGGCCAATCATCTCCTCCACCGAAGCGCTGGCGCCGACGTCTGTGCCGAAACGCCTGGTCGTGGTCGGCGGTGGTTACATCGGCCTGGAGCTGGGCATCGCCTATCGCAAGCTCGGCGCCGAAGTCAGCGTGGTCGAGGCGCAGGATCGAATTCTTCCGGCTTACGACGCGGAGCTGACACAACCGGTACATGAAGCGCTGAAGCAGCTGGGCGTGAAACTGTACCTCAAGCACAGCGTGCTGGGTTTCGACGGCACGTTGCAGGTGCGCGATCCCGAAGGCGAAACCCTCAATCTGGAAACCGATCAGGTACTGGTCGCGGTCGGACGCAAACCCAATACGCAGGGCTTCAATCTCGAAGCGTTGAATCTGGACATGAACGGTTCGGCTATCAGGATCGACAGCGGTTGCCAGACCAGCATGCGCAACGTCTACGCCATTGGCGACGTGAGCGGCGAACCGATGCTGGCCCACCGCGCCATGGCTCAGGGCGAAATGGTTGCCGAGCTGATCAGTGGCAAGCGCCGCGAATTCAACCCGACCGCCATCGCCGCCGTGTGCTTTACCGACCCGGAACTGGTGGTGGTCGGCAAAACTCCGGACGAGGCCAAGGCTGCGGGGCTGGACTGCATCGTTGCAAGCTTCCCGTTCGCCGCCAACGGCCGCGCAATGACCCTGGAATCGAAAAGCGGCTTCGTCCGCGTGGTCGCACGTCGCGACAATCATTTGATTGTCGGCTGGCAAGCGGTGGGGGTCGGTGTTTCCGAATTGTCGACGTCATTCGCGCAGAGCCTGGAGATGGGCGCGCGCCTGGAAGACATCGGCGGCACCATCCATGCGCACCCAACCTTGGGCGAAGCGGTGCAGGAAGCGGCGTTGCGGGCGCTGGGGCATGCGTTGCATCTGTAAATCCGTCAAATTGATCGTTCCCACGCTCCGCGTGGGAATGCAGCCCGGGACGCTCTGCGTCCCAACAGCCGAACGCGGAGCGTCCGATGAGGCATTCCCACGCAGAGCGTGGGAACGATCAGTCGAGGGAACGATCAGCGGAGCGAATTCCGGCTGCGAAACCGCTCAAGAATGAAGTATTGTTGTGCCCATCCAAAAAAACGTCAGAAGCCTTGAACCGTTTCGGCGGTTGTTCAGTGATAGAGGGTGTCATGGGTAACGAAAGCATCAATTGGGACAAGCTGGGTTTTGACTACATCAAGACCGACAAGCGCTATCTGTCGTACTTTCGCGATGGCGAGTGGGACAAAGGCACCCTGACCGAAGATAACGTCCTGCACATCAGCGAAGGCTCCACCGCCCTTCACTATGGTCAGCAGTGCTTCGAAGGCATGAAGGCCTATCGCTGCAAGGACGGCTCGATCAACCTGTTCCGCCCGGACCAGAACGCCCTGCGCATGCAACGCAGCTGCGCGCGTCTGCTGATGCCGACGGTCGACACCGAGCAGTTCATCGAAGCCTGCAAAGCCGTGGTTCGCGCCAACGAGCGTTTCATCCCGCCGTACGGCACCGGCGGCGCGCTGTACCTGCGCCCGTTCGTGATCGGCGTCGGTGACAACATCGGCGTGCGCACCGCGCCCGAGTTCATCTTTTCGATCTTCTGCATCCCGGTCGGCGCCTACTTCAAGGGCGGCCTGACCCCGCACAACTTCCAGATCTCCAGCTACGACCGCGCGGCCCCGCAAGGCACCGGTGCGGCCAAGGTCGGTGGCAACTACGCCGCCAGCCTGATGCCGGGCTCGAAAGCCAAGAAAGCCAACTTCGCCGACGCGATCTACCTCGATCCGATGACCCACACCAAGATCGAGGAAGTCGGTTCGGCCAACTTCTTCGGGATCACCCACGACAACAAGTTCGTCACCCCGAACTCGCCATCGGTCCTGCCAGGCATCACCCGCCTGTCGCTGATCGAACTGGCGAAATCGCGTCTGGGCCTGGACGTGGTTGAAGGCGACGTGCTGATCGACAAGCTGTCGGACTTCAAGGAAGCCGGTGCCTGCGGTACCGCTGCGGTGATCACGCCGATTGGTGGCATCAGCTACAACGATCACCTGCATGTGTTCCACAGCGAAACCGAGGTAGGCCCGGTAACCCAGCAGCTCTACAAAGAGCTGACTGGCGTGCAGACCGGCGACATCGAAGCGCCAGCGGGCTGGATCGTCAAGGTTTGATCTGACGACTGCTGATGCTCAAAAGCCCTCCACCGAGTGATTGGTGGGGGGCTTTTTTGTAGGGCTGGGCTCTGGTGTCGTATTGAAGAACGTCACCCCCTCACCCCAGCCCTCCCGAAACGTCGGACCGCCCCCAAGGGGGCGAGGGGGAAAGGGAGCCGACTTGTGCGCTTTTCAAAAATCGCGTTCGCCTCGGCCATTCAGGTCGATGGAGTTCGCAAGAACACCTCGGTCGGCTCCCTCTCCCTCCGGGAGAGGGCTGGGGTGAGGGTAGGCTTTTCGCTCTTCAAGGCAATCCGTTTACCAAGTCGATCAGCAATCCCACTCGCCTGCCCATTCTGCTGCTTGCCCATCCGCGCCTGGGTGATCAATCCCGGTATCAACTCGCCCTCCGGCAGATTCTTCCAGAACCGCACCGGCAGATGCCCTTGCATGACCTTCGGGTTCAACCGTGCCGGGTTGAAGATGTGGCTGTAGTAGGTCAACCACAAATCGCCGTGGGGGTCATCGACGTTCTGTGCCAGTTGCTGCCATTCAATCGGGCATTGCCGCTCGTGAATCAACTGCTCACCGTCGTAGTACACACCATCGCGCGGTGTGGCGATCAACCAGCGATGCTGGCCCATGCGACCGATAAAGTGCTCGCTGGCGCTGTGCAGGATGTCATGCGCCGGTTCGTGCCACGCCACGTATTGTGGACCAGGCAGATCCTTCGGCCGCTCGATGAAACGCACGAATGCATGCAGATGATGGGCCTCGCGGCTGACCTGCTTGATGCGCCGCTGCAACTCGCTGCCGAGTTTGTCGCCGGCCATCATCGCCGTGCGGTCGCCGTGACTGACGCGCCATAGCACTTCATACAACAAGCTCCAGCGTTGCTCGCCGCGATAGCGCGCCGCTTGTTCGAGGGTGGCGAGCAGCGTACGGGGAATACGCGCCTGAAACGGCCCCTGCCCTTCGGGCACGTGATCATCACTGGCAAACAGATCGCCAACGCCTTCCGTCGCCCAGCTCACCAGACTTGGATCGATCTCATGGCTGAGCAACCAGCGCGCCTGCTGGCGCCAGGTATCGAACAGATCGTCACAATCGAGACTGATCATCCCCACAACCCCATCTGCTGCGGCATCGGCCGGTCACGCAATTGCTGGTAGAGCATGTGACTGGTGACTTCCGCCTGCTGCGGGTGGTAATCGCTGGTGATGATGAACGGCTTGGCCTTGGCCAGCACACAGCGCATCCGCGCGACGTCTTCGTAACGGATGCGGCGCTGACGGCGCAACTCGACCAGGCGCTCGGTGGTGCGCAAGCCGATGCCCGGGATGCGTGCGATCAACGTCGCGTCAGCACGGTTGAGGTCGAGCGGGAACACTTCGCGATTTTCCAGCGCCCAAGCCAGCTTCGGGTCAATATCGAGCGCCAGATTGCCCGGGCCTTTGAGCAATTCGTCAGCGCTGTAGCCGTAGCTGCGCAGGAGGAAATCAGCCTGATACAAACGGTGCTCACGCATCAGCGGTGGCGCGGCGAGCGGTACGCTTTTCGGGCTGTCGGGGATCGGACTGAATGCCGAGTAATAGACCCGGCGCAAACGGAAGTTGCCATAAAGGGACTGAGCGCTGTGGAGGATGGTGCTGTCGTCGGTGTCATCGGCACCGACGATCAGTTGCGTGCTCTGCCCCGCCGGGGCGAATTTTGCCGAGCGCGGTTCGTTCAATACCGTCTGCACGCCGGTGTAGATGGTGTTCATCGCTTGCTTGATCGAGGTGATGTCCTTCTCCGGCGCCAGTGTCTGCAGGCTGGCATCGGTGGGCAGTTCGATGTTGACGCTGAGGCGATCGGCATAGCGCCCGGCTTCTTCGATCAAAGCGGGATCGGCTTCCGGAATGGTCTTCAAATGGATGTAGCCGCGAAATTCGTGCTCTTCGCGGAGCAACTTGGCGACGCGCACCAGTTGCTCCATGGTGTAGTCCGCCGAGCGAATGATCCCGGAGCTGAGAAACAGGCCGCTGACGCAGTTGCGGCGGTAGAAATCCATGGTCAGCGTCACGACTTCTTCCGGGGTGAAGCGCGCACGTGGCACATCGCTGGAACGGCGGTTGACGCAGTACTGGCAATCGTAAAGACAGAAGTTGGTCAGCAGGATTTTCAGCAACGACACACAGCGCCCGTCCGGCGTGTAGCTGTGGCAAATGCCCATGCCGTCGGTCGAACCGAGCCCGCTCTTGCCCTCGGAGCTGCGCTTGGGCGCACCACTGCTGGCGCAGGAGGCGTCGTACTTGGCGGCGTCGGCGAGGATGCTGAGCTTGTCGATGATTTGCATGGCGCGGGCTCTATACTGTGTGCATATACAGTATAGGCTCGCCCGCCGCGAAACAAGTTGATGGATGACCCCTCGTCGGCTGATCACCTGAATTGCCATCACCCGCGCAACCAGTGGGAGCGAGCCTGCTCGCGAAGAGGCCCTGCCAGTCACCGCAACACAGTGATCAAACCGCCCACTGCAATATCAACCAACTGTTCGCCCCGCTGATCAACACAAACAGCCCCCAGGCCAGCACCCGCGTGGGCCAGCGATTGACGAACGGCCCCATCAACTGCCGGTCGTTGGTCATGCGAATCAGCGGGTACAAGGCAAACGGCAGTTGCAGGCTGAGCACTACCTGGCTCAACACCAGCAGCTTGCCGATAGCGCCATCACCGAGCAGCCATACGCCGATGAACGCCGGAATCAGCGCCAGCCCGCGGGTGATCAAACGCCGCTGCCAGCACGGGATGCGCAGGTTCAGATAGCCCTCCATGATCACCTGCCCGGCGATGGTCCCGGTGAAGGTCGAACTTTGCCCCGACGCGAGCAGTGCCACGCCGAACAGCACACTGGCCAGCGCACCGCCAACCAGTGGGTCGAGCAGGTGATAGGCGTCCTGAATGTCGACCACATCGGTGTGCCCGGACTGGTGAAACGCCGCCGCTGCGAGAATCAGGATCGCCGCGTTGACCAGCAGCGCCAGGGCCAGCGAACCGATGGTGTCGATGCGCGCCAGTTTCACCGCGTCCCGCTTGCTCGCCAAGTCCTTGCCGATCATCCGTGTTTGCACGATCGATGTGTGCAGATACAGGTTATGCGGCATCACTGTGGCGCCGAGGATGCCGATGGCCAGATACAGCGGCGCCGCATCGCTGATCGCGGACAGCGAGGGTTTGAAGCCCAGCGCCACGTCTGGCCAGTACGGTTTGATCAACAACAATTCGACGAAGAAACACACACCGATGGTCGCGACCAGCACCAGCATGATCGCTTCGAGCCGGCGGAATCCCCGGTTCTGCAACGCCAGCACCAGCAGCGTGTCGAAAGCCGTCAGAGCGATGCCGAAGGTCAGCGAGCAACCGAGCAGCAAGTGAAACGCGAGAGCGCAGCCAAGCACTTCGGCGAGGTCGGTGGCGATGATCGAGATTTCCGCCAGCAGCCATTGCAGGCGCGCGGTCGGCGTGCTGTAGCGCTCGCGGGACAACTGCGCCAGATCGCGACCAGTGGCGATGCCCAGCCGCGAACACAGGCACTGCACGACCATGCCGGCCAGACTCGCCAGCAACACGACGAATAAAAGACTGTAGCCAAAACGCGAACCGGCCTCGATCGCGGTCGCCCAGTTGCCCGGATCCATGTAGCCGATCGACACCAGCAAACCGGGACCGGCGAAACGCAGCACACGTTTGAAGAACGAGGCAGTCGGATCGACCGCAACACTGCCGGCCACTTCCGGCGGGCAAAACGGCGCGGTGGCGATTTTGGGCAGGCTGAATTTCACGCACACATCCAGAAACAAAAACGGGAGCCCGGCAGCTTAGTCGTTTCGCCTGATGCCTTGAAGCGCAAAAATCACTGAACCTATGGGTTCACCCCCAACAACTGCTCGCGCAACTCGGGACTGCGTGTTCGCGGATCCAGCCAGATATCGAAAAACGCCTTGGCAAACTGTGGATCCTCAATCTCATGCTGGAGCTTCTGGCCGACAAAAAACCGCGCGCCCTGCCCCGGCAGATACACGCCGGTAATCCGCGTGCCGGCCTGAACGTCGACAAACGATTGCTGCATCTGCTTTTGCCAGCCGGCCAATTGCGCTGAAGTGACCCGAGGACCGGCCAGGCGTTTGATCTCATCGACGCTGGTGCTGACCAGATCGTCTCGCGAAATGTTGCGCCGGTAGATCAGCTCCAGGGCAAACGGCTGGCCGTCCGCCAGAGGCCGCGCGGCACTCCACAAGCGCGCGCTGTAAACATCGAAGCCGAACACGCTGAAATCGCCACTGCCGATGATTTGCGCGCCCGGCACTGCGTCCTGCCAATTGGCCCACGTCGGCGTCAGCAACAGCGTCCATAAACCGATGCCACAACAGCCACGTACGAGCTTGGGTGTTCTGTTCATCGCCGTATCGTCTCCGCTGCATTCTGATGATCAAAGCATAGCTGGATTCGCGCCTGATTTTTTGTATACAAAAATTGCGAACATAGGCAGCAATCTTTAATCGGCAGTGCTAACGTGGCTCATCCTGACCCGATGGAGACACCCGCGTGCTGATCCTCAAACTGCTGCTGATTCCCGGTTTTCTCCTGCTGATTTCCTTGGCGGGCAAACGTTGGGGGCCGAGCGTGGCCGGGTGGCTGTCAGGATTGCCGGTGGTGGTCGGGCCGATTCTGTTCTTTCTGGCGATTGAACAAGGGCCGCAGTTTGCCGCGCAATCGGCGGTGGCGGCGCTGTCGGCAATGTTCGCGATGATCGCTTTCTGCATCACTTATGCGCAGGTGGCGCAGCGGGCGAACTGGCCGTGGGCGTTGACCATTTCACTGGCGGTGTGGGCCGCGCTGGCGACGGTGTTGTCGGTGATTCCGGCGTCCTTGCCGTTCTCGGTGATTGCGGCAGCGGTGGCACTGCTCGCTTCGCCTTATCTGTTCCCTGAGGTGCATCCAATATTGAACGGGCCAGCAGCGAAGTCGGACAAACTGATCTGGCGGATGATCGCCGGTGCGGCGCTGACGCTGGTGGTGACGATGCTCGCCAGCACCGTCGGCGAACGCTGGAGCGGCCTGCTCGCGGTGTTCCCGGTGCTCGGCAGCGTCATGGCGGTGTTCTCGCAACAAACCCGCGGCCCGGCGTTTACCGCTGCGTTATTGCGCGCAACGGCGACCGGCATGTATTCGTTCTCGGCGTTCTGCCTGGTGTCGGCCTTGACGCTGCCGAGCATGGGCCTCAGCGGCTTCGCAGTGGGAGTGGCAGTCTCGGTGGCGATGCTCGGGGTTACCCGGCGTCTGCTGGCGCGGCCAGTGGCCAAGGCGCAAGCGCAATAACCGCCCGGACGAATCGCGCTGGAACGCCCGGCACGCTCCGTGGGATGATCGCCCGCCTCGCGCGACCATTCACCGGAGATTCACATGTCATTGTTGAGCAAAAAAACCCTCGTCCTGATGCTGGCGGCCGTCGCCGGTTTCGCCGCGATCAACGCGCACGCCGCCAAGGAAAAGGTCAAAACCGAGAAGGTTACGCTGCTCGACGGCAAATTCGCCTTCGTCCTGCCCAAAGGCTTTGTCGCCGACCCGCTGCCCGCCAGCCCAAGCGGGGCCAAGGGCACGATGTACACCAACCAGACCACCAAGACCGTGGTCATCGCCGCCGAAAACCAGATCCCCGCAGGCCAGAACGTCAAGGACAACGACGGTGAGTTTCTTGACGGCAGCGTGTCGAGTTTCATCGACGATCAGCGCAAGGCCCTGCCGGACTTCAATAAACTCAGCGAGAAAAGCCTGACCCAGAAAGGTACCGGCCTGGGTCTGCGTCAGGTTGACAGCACCGCCACCCAGGGCGGTGGCCAGACGCTGAACACCACATTGCTGGCCGGCTCGGGGACGAAGATGGCGCTGGTGCAGGTGATTTCCCGCGCCAGTGACAAGAAGGGTCACGATGCCTTGGTCAAAGCCATCGTCAAGGATTGAGCCGCTGCAACCAGCCGTTCAAATCGCGCAATTCGGCCGCACTGATGCTGTGGCCGACGCCCGGATACGCGTGAAACTCGGGCTGGTAATCGAGCTTGTGCAATAGCTCGTTGGCCTCGGTGCCGTGACGGTAAGGCACCGGATCATCAGCGGTGCCGTGGCCGATAAAAATGCTCAGCGGCAGTGGCGCTTGCCCGGGCTTGAGTTCGGCTTTGAGCACCGGCAACAAGCGCCCGCTCAACGCGGCAAACCCGCCCACGACCGCTGGCGCGCGCAGGCCCACTTCGTAACTCATCATCGCGCCCTGGCTGAAGCCGATCAGGTACACCTTGTCCGGCGCGGCGTGATATTTCTTCGCCGCCTGGGCGATAAAGTCGCGCAGCTTCTGGCCGCTGACCTTCAGATCATCGGTCTCGCCGTTGTAGGCGCCTTCACCGTTCTTGCGAAACCACTGGAAACGTCCTTCACCCAACGTCATCGGTGCGCGCACCGACAGGTAGTTGTACTGCGCCGGCAGCTGAAATTTCATGCCGATCAGATCGGCCTCGTTACTGCCGTAACCGTGCAGGAAGATCACCAGCGGACGTGGTTCAGCGTCGGCGTGGACCTGTTCGAGGTATTTGAGCGGCAGGTCGGATTGCAGGGTGGTTTGCGCGTGGACGGCGGTGGATGCGAGCAGGGTCAGCAGGGCGAACAATTTGAGCATTGCAGCGTTCCTTCACAGAGTGTCGGGTTCGCGGGGAGCCTAACATTCTCGGCTGAGGATCCAAATTTTGTGGCGTGGCTGATGGCCCTTTCGCGAGCAGGCTCGCTCCCACCGTTAAAATGCGTTCCCCCTGTGGGAGCGAGCCTGCTCGCGAAGAGGCCCGCACCTTCACCGCAACCTGTCAGTCGTTCGTCAGCTTGCCGGTACGAAACGGCACCCGCCCCGCCACTTTCGCCTGCCAGATCCCCGGCTCGGTATAGCGCCCGCGATCAATCGCGAACAGCACCCCGCTGGTGCCGGCGCGCACGGTGGTCACGCGATCCTGCAACGGGTCAACGACCTCGAACAGCGCATCGCCCTGCTCTACCCACTCGCCGGCATTGCGCAAGAAACTGACCACGCCGTGGTGCGGGGCGAACAGGTATTCGGTGCCTTCGAACGGCAGACCTTCACAACATTCGCTCGGCGCCGCCGGCCATTCGCCGCTGATGAAACCCTGCTCGGCGAGAAAACCGAGGATCGCTTCGCAATTGGCCTGAGCCTGATCGACGCGGGTGTCGCCCATACTGCCCAGCTCCAGCGTCGTCGCCAGATTCGCCGCCGGAATCGCCGCGTTCGGGAACGCTTTGGCCAGACGCAGCCACGGCGTCGAGCACGACTCATCGAACGAGCTGCCGCCGGAGTCCTCGCAGAGCAATGCCACACCCGCCTTCAGCCGCGCCGCCAGCGATTGCCATTGCGGCCAGTGTTGCGGCAGCGCGTAGAGGTGAATCGCAGCGTCGAAGTCGCAATGCAGATCGAGGGTGATGTCGGCGTCGCAGGCGTGGCGCAGCAACAAGCGGTGCAAGGCTTCCAGTTGCGAGGCCGGCGCCGGCAATTCTTCGAAGACCTGAGCCATGGCCTGGCGGATCAGGGCGACGTTGGCCTCGGCATCCGCGCCCAGACGCTCGCCCACCAGCGCTGCGACCGGGGCGCTGAGTTCGACGAATGCGCGGTTGAAATTCTTGCCGCTGCCCAATTCGAAGCGGCCCATGTGATTGCCTTGCAAATGCTGATCCAGGCCGATCGGATTGGCCACCGGCACCAGTTCGATAACGCCCTGCAAACGGCCCTGCCGTTCCAGTTCGTTCAAGCGCAGCTTGAGTTCCCACGCGGTGCGCATGCCCGGCAGTTCATCGGCGTGCAGGCTGGCCTGGATATACACCTTGCGGCTGCCGGCGCCGTAGCGAAAAACGCTGAGGGAGCGCTCGCTGCCCAAGTGGCTCCAGGGCAGAACGTGGTCGATGCGTTGCATGGAAAACTCCTTAATAGCTGGGTTATGCAAATCCCTGTGGGAGCGAGCCTGCTCGCGAATGCGTCAGGTCAGACGATGACGATGTCGAATGTCAGACCGCTTTCGCGAGCAGGCTCGCTCCCACAGAGAATTTCCATCAATAAAAGAACATAAAAAAAGTGGCCACCGCGCAAACGGGGCCACTTTTTTTTCACGGCGTATTAATGGCCGTATACGTCAAAGTCGAAGTACTTGTCCTGGACTTTCTTGTACTCGCCATTGGCGCGGATTTCGGTGATGGCTTTGTTGAATTGCTCAGCCAGTGCGGTATCGCCCTTGCGCACGGCAATGCCAGCGCCGCCGCCGAAGTACTTGGCGTCTTCGTAGGTCGGACCGACGAATTCGAAGCCTTTGCCGGCGTCGGTTTTCAGGAAACCGTCGCTGAGGTTGACCGAGTCGGCCAGCATCGCGTCGATACGCCCGGACACCATGTCGAGGTTGGCTTCCTGCTGCGAGCCGTAGCGCACCAGTTCGATCCCGGCCGGAACCAGCACTTCGGTCGCGTAACGGTCGTGAGTACTGGCGCGCAGCACGCCGACTTTCTTGCCCTTGAGTTCGGTCAGCGGGTCTTTCACGCCCGAGCCTTCCTTCATCACGAAACGTGCCGGGGTGTGGTAGTACTTGATGGTGAAATCGACGTTTTTCTTGCGATCGTCAGTGATGGTCATCGACGACAGGATCGCGTCGATCTTCTTCACTTTCAGCGCCGGGATCAGGCCATCGAACTCTTGCTCGACCCACGTGCATTTAACCTTCATCTGCGCGCACAGTGCGTCACCGATGTCCACGTCAAAACCAGTGAGTTTGCCGTCAGGGGTTTTCATCGAGAATGGCGGGTACCCGGCTTCGATACCGATGCGGATCGGCTTGGCGTCTTCGGCCACGGCGGTCAGGGACAACATCGACAGTGCCAGGGCACCGAACATCACTAGCTTTTTCATTTATTACTCCCGTGCGGAGGCTTTTATTGGCAGCTTTCGAGTCAGCGTTCGGTCATGGCGTTCTAACGGCAAAAACCGACGTGGCCGGCAGTCTATGGCGGCGCGCACGGAGGCAATTGTTTTTAAGCGACAATTACTTACAGAACATCGGCGCACGCATTGACGAGGGTAAACGCGTGCGCCGTGGTGGTGCGAAGGCTGTAGGACACTGCCCTTTTCAGGTCAGAAATATGCGTTTTTTTGTTCGGGACTCGCTATGTCCTGACACGAGATGCGGAGCGTCCATGGCGGCGAGATCGAAGCGTCAGCAGGCGCAGCTGATCGCGGTATTGGCTGCTGAAACCGCGTTCAATTCGAAACCCTCATCGAGCCATCCGGTGACACCGCCGATCATCTCCTTGACCGGATAGCCCAATGCCGCCAGCTTCACCGCCGCCTTGTTCGCGCCGTTGCAATGCGGCCCGGCGCAATAGACCACGAACAAAGTGTGTTTCGGGTAATCGGCCAAGCGCTCCGCCGTGAGCAAGCGGGTCGGGATATTGATCGCGCCGGGCACATGGCCGCGCTCGAACGCCAATGGGCCGCGCACATCCACCAGAACAAAATCGACCTCCCCGGCCTCTTGGCTACTGAACACGTCGGAACAATCGGTTTCGAAGGTCAGACGATTGCTGAAATGCATCAGGGCAATCGCCGAAGGGGCGGCGGGAATTTCGCGAACCAGGCTGGTCATGCTGTGTTGCTCCTTTGTCTGTGGGGGATGAACAGACTTTATCGAGACGGCGCTTGCCGCTACAGTGGCGCGCAAGACACCGACCGGGAGATTTCCGCCAAATGCCCACTCAGCCCAATCTGGTTGCCATTCTGGCCTACGACGGCCTCTGCACATTCGAGTTCGGCATTGCCGTCGAGATCTTCGGCCTGGCCCGGCCAGAGTTCGATTTCCCTTGGTACGAACACGCGATAGCGGCAGTCGATCAAGGCCCGATGCGCGCCATGGGCGGGATTCAGGTGCTGGCCGATGGTGGCCTGGAACTGCTCGCCGCAGCGCGCACCATCGTCATTCCGGGCTGGCGCGACCGCAACGCCCCGGTACCGCCTGCGCTGATCGACGCGTTGCGTCAGGCCCATGACCGAGGCGCGCGGTTGGTGTCGATCTGCTCGGGCGTGTTCGTGCTCGCCGCCAGCGGCCTGCTCGACGGCCACCGCGCCACCACGCACTGGCGCTACACAGGTGAACTGGCGCAACGCTTCCCGGCGATCGAGGTCGATCCGGACGTGCTCTACGTCGACGCCGGTCAACTGATCACCTCCGCCGGCAGCGCCGCCGGCATCGACGCCTGCCTGCACCTGGTAACCCGCGACTTCGGCACGCAGGTCGCCAACGCCGTCGCGCGGCGATTGGTCATGTCGCCACAACGCACCGGCGGCCAGGCCCAATTCATCCCCACCCCGGTCAGCCCGACACCCCGCAGCGACCTGTCGCGCATCATGCAATGGGCCCGCGAACGCCTGCACGAACCACTGGAAGTCCGCGATCTGGCCAGTGAAGCGGCGATGAGCGAGCGCACCTTTCTACGGCGTTTCACCGAAGCCAGCGGGCAAACGCCCAAGGCCTGGCTGCAACATGAACGCCTGGCGCGAGCGCGGGAGCTGCTCGAGAGCACCCATCAACACACCGAGCAGATCGCCCAGCGCTGCGGCTATCGCTCGGTGGAGAGTTTTCGTGTGGCGTTTCGCAGCGTGGTGGGCGTACCGCCGTCGGTTTATCGGGAGCGGTTTGGGCGGTAGGGTAAGGCGATGATGGCTTGATGCAGCGCTGGTCGACATGCAGTTTACTGGCAAACGCCGTCAACTCTGTGGGAGCGAGCCTGCTCGCGAAGGGGCGGCAGGCACACGTCTCGTCAATCCGTTAACAGCCAAAAAGGACACAGCTGCGCCAATGAAACTCACCTACCAAAACCCGTCAATAGATCATGATGAATCCGTACGATTACTGGCCAGCGGCGCTCAGGAGAATGTCATTTGCGCACTGATTTCCATTGGCTTGAATGAACCCGATGGCAGTTGGGCAGAGGAAATCTGCGCCAAGTATCTCTCCAGCGAAACCGAAGCGATCGCTGCCTCTGCCATCACCGCCCTGGGCCATATCGCGCGTCGACATGGAAGACTGAATACCGAAACCGTTTTGCCGGCGCTCGAAAACGTAAAGCGTCGGATGCCCTCGTTGCAGGGCGTCATTGAGGACACGATTGACGATATAGAGATGTTCACCTGAGCATCCGAAGTTGCAAGCGTCTGGATGAGGGTTGCTTCATCCAGACGCACGTCAGACCTCAATCCTCCCGCGTCAAAACCTCCAGCAACTCAATCTCAAACAGCAGATTCGAATTCGGCGGGATCTTGCCCATGGTCCGCTCGCCGTAGCCCAGATGCGCCGGTACCAGCAATTTGCGTTTGCCGCCGACCTGCATGCCCATCAGCCCCTGATCCCAGCCTTTGATCACCCGGCCAGTGCCAATCACGCACTGAAACGGTTTGCCCCGGCTCCAGGACGAATCGAATTCACTGCCGTCTTCCAGCCAGCCGGTGTATTGGGTGGTGATCAGCGCGCCTTTCACCGCGGCTTTGCCGTCGCCCGGTTGCAGGTCGATGATTTGCAGTTCGTCTGTCATGTCGTTGGCTCTTGAGGTGTTCGCAGGCGGCGTTTTTCGCAGAATCCGGCGTCGATGGCAATCCATGGAACCGAAAACACGCCTTGCCGCTCACATGTGTATCGACATCGTATGACGACAAGGATGCTTAGATGACCGACTCTCGATTGCTGCGCAGTTTCATCCCGCCCTACATTCTCAACCGCATCATTGCCCACGGTTCCGAGCCGCAGCGCAACGCCGCGATGCAGACGCTCAATCATGTGCGCAGCCTGCTGCCCAACCCCGGCCGTCCTTCGCAGCCGCCGGCGCGGGCGATTCTGCCGGAGGCGAGCAAGCCTGGCCTGGCACGGCGCAGCGTGCATGATGCGCAGAACAAAATGCTCTTACCGGGCATGCCGGTGCGTCTCGAGGGCCAGCCGGCATCGGGGGATCCGGCAGTCGACGAGGCTTACGATGCGCTGGGCGCCAGCTATGATTTCTTCTGGAAGGTGCTCGGTCGCGACTCGATCGACAATCAGGGATTCGCGCTGATCGGCAGCGTGCATTATGGCCAGGGCTACGAGAACGCATTCTGGAACGGCGCGCAGATGGTCTTCGGTGACGGGGATGGCGAAATCTTCCAGCGCTTCACCCGCTCGCTCGACGTCATCGGCCATGAATTGGCCCACGGCGTCACCGAAAGCGAAGCCGGGCTGATTTATGCCAACCAGTCCGGCGCGCTGAACGAGTCGCTCTCGGATGTATTCGGCGTGTTGACCAAGCAATACACCCTTGGCCAAACCGCCGAGCAGGCAGACTGGTTGATCGGCGCCGACCTGCTGATGCCACAGATCCAGGGCAAGGGCCTGCGCTCGATGTCGCACCCCGGCACGGCATACGACGACCCGATGCTGGGCAAGGATCCGCAACCGGATCACATGCGCAAGTTCGTCATCACCAGCGAAGACAATGGCGGCGTACACATCAACTCCGGCATTCCCAACCGCGCGTTTTACCTGGCAGCCCGAGCGTTTGGCGGCTTCGCCTGGGAAAAAGCCGGACGCATCTGGTACGACACACTGTGCGACGACCATTTGAAACAGGACGCAACGTTCGACGCGTTCGCAAAACTGACGATCAACCACGCCGGCGAGCGCTTCGGCGCCGAAGCAGCCGACGCAGTGCAGCAAGCCTGGGCACAGGTCGGTATCGAATAATCCGAGGAGACCGTATGAAAACGCTACCCGAGCTGGATAAAGATTCCGTTTTGCGCGTATCTCGCCAGGGTGGCGTTGCAGCGATTCACAGCCTGAGCCGCCCACGGGAAATCGAATTTGCCCAGTGCGACATCAATCAGCGTTCCAGGATCTGCTCGGTGCTTGAGGGTTGCCTGCCACTCGATAGCAGCGAATCGGGACGTGGGGATCAGCGCTTCTACCAGATTGAAGTGCGCTATCAGTCCGGGGAAATGGTGTTGAAGGTACCGGAGGACCGGGCGCCTGGGGAATTAGTGAGTCTGTGGGACAAGGGAGAGCTTGTGTAAACGCTCTCCCCCGCGATCAAGCTATTTCTCGACCGGCTGCATCTCGACAATCGTGCCGTTGGTGATCATCACCATCACGTACTTGTCATTGATCTGTACCCACTGCGCCTGGTCGATCGGCGCTTTCAGACCTTTGGCTTTCCAGTTCTTCAAAGCCTTGTCGTCGCGCTGGTACATTTCCGGCGCGCGGTCGTTGACCTTCAGCTGGCGATCGCTGGTGGGCGATTGCACGGCGGGTTCGCTGGAGGTTTGCGCCGCTTGAACAATGGGCGTGATCCCGGCAATGCCCGCAACAAGGGCCAGGCTGGCGATTAGGGTTTTGCTGTTCATCGGTGAACCTCTTTCAGATGAGTAGTACCTGAACTCCGACTGCGTGGCGCGGGAAACATTCCTTGTTTTTTGCCGGAGGTGGCCGTAAGAGGCCTTGTCCATCAGACCGCCATCGCTGGCAACTCGAATCGTCGCACCGCAGCTCCCACAGGGTTGGTGTTACACCACAGTTTTTGACCTGAGCTCCACTCCCACAAGTCTTGGCGGACGCTGATTCTCTGATCACCACCGATCCCCTGTGGGAGCGAGCCTGCTCGCGAATACGCCGGCACATCCGCCATCGTTGCCATCTGACGGAAAGCCTTCGCGAGCCGGCCCGCTCCCACAAATGCGCCAAGCACTGAAGCCATTGATCCGCCCCACGCATCAATCCATGCCAACAATGCAATTAACAGATTGTTACATCTGCGCCACCATCCACCTCAATAAAAACCGTGCGCCGCTTCTCCGTAGCGCACGTCATAAAAGCGGTGGAGTACTTTTCAATGACAGCCTCAATCCCTACCAACGGCTCGCGGGCCGGTGCCATCTTCCGGGTGACCTCGGGCAACTTCCTCGAACAGTTCGACTTCTTTCTGTTCGGCTTCTACGCCACGCAGATCGCGGCGGTGTTCTTCCCGGCGAGCAGCGAGTTCGCCTCCCTGATGATGACTTTCGCAGTATTCGGCGCAGGCTTCCTGATGCGTCCGCTCGGCGCCATCGTGCTCGGCGCCTACATCGATGACGTCGGCCGGCGCAAAGGTCTGATCGTCACCCTGTCGATCATGGCCAGCGGCACGATATTGATTGTGCTGGTGCCCGGATACGAAACCATAGGCCTGTTCGCCCCGGCGCTGGTACTGATCGGGCGATTGCTGCAAGGCTTCTCGGCCGGCGCGGAACTCGGTGGTGTCTCGGTGTATCTGTCCGAAATCGCTACGCCGGGCCGCAAAGGGTTTTTCACCGCTTGGCAGTCGGCCAGCCAGCAAGTGGCGATCATCGTTGCTGCCGCGCTGGGCTACGGTCTGAACCAGTGGATGGAACCGCAAGCCGTAGCCGCCTGGGGCTGGCGCATTCCGTTTTTCGTCGGCTGCATGATCGTCCCGTTCATCTTCTTCCTGCGTCGTAATCTGGCGGAAACCGAAGAGTTCGCCGCGCGTAAACATCGCCCGAGCATGCGCGAAGTATTCCGCACCCTCGGCCAGAACTGGGGCGTAGTGCTCGGCGGAATGCTGATGGTCGCGCTGACCACCACCGCGTTCTACCTGATCACCGTGTACGCGCCGACCTTCGGTAAAACCGTGCTGCACCTGAGCACTTCCGACGCGCTGCTGGTGACGCTGCTGGTGGGTGTGTCGAACTTCTTCTGGCTGCCGATTGGCGGCGCGTTGTCCGACCGTATCGGTCGTCGCCCAGTGCTGATAGGCATGGCCCTGCTGGCGCTGGCCACGACTTATCCAGCGCTGTCGTTCCTGGTGCAGGCGCCGAGCTTCACCAACATGCTGCTGTCGCTGCTGTGGTTGTCCTTCATTTACGGCTTGTACAACGGCGCGATGATTCCGGCGCTGACCGAAATCATGCCGGTGGAAGTGCGCGTCGCCGGTTTCTCCCTGGCCTACAGCCTGGCCACGGCGATCTTCGGCGGTTTCACCCCGGCGATGTCGACCTTCCTGATCCAGTACACCGGCGACAAAGCCGCGCCAGGTTACTGGATGAGCATCGGTGCCCTGTGCGCGCTGTGCGCCACGCTTTATCTGTACCGCCGTGCCGGTGGTCGTCTGCAACCTGTCGCGGCCTGAGGAAAACTCGCCATGAAAAAACTTTTTACTGTCACCGCCCTGCTCGCCGGTCTCGCCTTCAACGTCGCGGCCCAGGCCGAAGAACTCAGCGTGATGACCTCCGGTGGTTTCACTGCCGCCTACAAGATCCTCGGGCCGAAATTCGCCGCCGCCACCGGTAACACCCTGACCACCAGCCTCGGCCCGTCGATGGGCAAGGCGCCGGAAGCGATTCCCAATCGTCTGGCACGCGGTGAGCACGCCGACGTGGTGATCATGGTCGGTTACGCCCTCGATGAGCTGATCAAACAAGGCAAGGTCGACCCGGCCTCCCGCGTTGAACTGGCGGATTCGCGTATCGGCATGGTGGTGCGTGAAGGCGCGGCGAAACCGGACATCAGCAGCGTCGATGGCCTGAAGAAAACCCTGCTTGATGCGCAGTCGGTGGCCTACTCCGACAGCGCCAGCGGCGTGTACATCGAGCAGCAGCTGTTCAAGAAACTCGGCATCGAAGATCAGTTGAAACCGAAAGCCAAGATGATCGCCAGGATCCCGGTCGGCTCGGTGGTTGCCACTGGCGACTATCAGCTGGGCTTCCAGCAGGTCAGCGAGTTGCTGCCGGTGCCGGGCGTGAGCTTCGTCGCGAAGATTCCGGAATCGGTGCAGTCGGTGACGCGTTTTGCCGCTGGCATTCCGGTCAAGGCCGAGCATCCAGAAGAGGCCAAAGCCCTGCTCGCCTACCTCGCTGCACCGGCCGCTCAGGCTGACGTGCAGGCCACCGGGCTGGATTCGGTCAAGCGTTGATCATTGGCGGCTGGACGCGCATTTCCACGACCAGCCGCTCCAGTTCCAGTGCCGCCGGGGTCAACGTGCGATCCCGGCGCTTGATGATGCCGACACTGCGCATCACCTGCGGCTCAATCAGTGGCACCCGCGTCAGGATCGGATGATCCGGCCCGGGCATCGCCATCAACGGCACCGCTGCCACGCCCAGCCCCGCCTCCACCAAGCCGATCATCGTCGTCACATGCCGCGTCTCGCAGATGCTCTGACGCTGCGGCACCACCCCGCCCAAGGCCTGATCGAGCAGAAAGCGATTGCCCGAGGTCTTGTCCAGCGCGATGTAATCCTGCTGATAGAACTCGTCCCAACTGACGCTGCTGCGCCCGGCCAGCGGATGATCGCGACGACAGGCAACAACGTAGCACTCCTGCACAAGCGGTTCGAACTCGACTTTGGCATCCTGCGTGCCGAGAAAACTCAGACCGAAATCCGCCTCGCCATTGACCACCGCACTCAACACATCGTGGGCGCTGGAATCGAGGACTTTGACCTTGATCCGTGGAAACTGCTGGTGATAGCGCGCGACCACGCGGGGCATGAAGTAGTACGCCGCCGACGGCACGCAGGCGACGGTGACATGGCCCAGTCGGGTCGAGGCGACTTCGCTGATGCCGAGCAAGGCAATGTCGAGGTCATCCAGCAAGCGCTCGACGCTGGGCATGAAGCCGCGCCCGGCCTGGGTCAGGCTGACCTTGCGCGTGGTGCGCTCGAACAGTTTCACGCCGAGGGCGTCTTCGAGCTTTTCGATGCGCCGGCTGAGCGCCGGTTGCGACAGGCGCACGGTGTCGGCAGCCTTGCGAAAACTGCCCTGCTCGACCACCGCGCGAAAGGCTTGCAGGTCGTTGAGGTCGAAGTTGATGGCCATGGCGTTTCCGGAAATTGATGCGCAGGGGTTATAAATGTAACCAGTTGATGCAAATTATTACAGACCTGATGAAAGCTGCCCTTGTGGGAGCGAGCCTGCTCGCGAATGCGGAGCATTAGTCAATGCATAGGTGACTGACCCAGCGCATTCGCGAGCAGGCTCGCTCCCACATTGGATCTCGAATGGTCTGGAGACCGCGTAACCCTTATCCTTGTCGCCCCGCCGTACCCGCAGTCAGGAGTCGTTCCAATGCCCCATGAAGGCAATCTGTTGCAAGCCGCTGTCGTGTTTCTGTTCGCGGCAGTGCTCACCGTGCCTTTGGCCAAACGTCTGCAACTGGGCGCGGTGCTCGGTTATCTGTTTGCCGGGGTGATCATCGGCCCGTCGGTGCTCGGCCTGATCGGCAATCCGCAAAGCGTTGCGCATATCTCCGAGCTGGGCGTGGTGTTGCTGCTGTTCATCATCGGCCTGGAGCTGTCGCCGCGCCGCTTGTGGGTGATGCGCAAATCGGTGTTCGGCGTCGGTCTGGCGCAGGTGCTGTTGACCGCATCGGTGATCGGCGTGCTGGCGCTGTCGGTGTTCGGCCAGCCGCTGAACAGCGCCATTGTGCTGGGCCTCGGTCTGGCGCTCTCCTCCACGGCGTTCGGCCTGCAAAGCCTCGCCGAACGCAAGGAACTGACCAGCCCCCACGGGCGCCTGGCGTTTGCGATTCTGCTGTTCCAGGACATCGCCGCGATTCCGCTGATTGCCTTGGTGCCGATGCTCGCCGGCGTCGATCACCACACCAGCACCGCCGACGATATTCGTCACAGCTTGCAGGTGCTCGGCGGCATTGCCGTGGTGGTGATCGGCGGGCGGTATCTGCTGCGTCCGGTGTTCCGCGTGGTGGCGAAAACCGGGCTGCCGGAAGTGTCCACCGCCACCGCGTTGCTGGTGGTGATCGGCACGGCGTGGCTGATGGATCTGGTCGGCGTGTCGATGGCGTTGGGTGCGTTTCTCGCTGGTCTGCTGCTGGCGGATTCGGAATACCGGCATGAGCTGGAAGCGCAGATCGAACCGTTCAAGGGCCTGCTGCTCGGGCTGTTTTTCATCAGCGTCGGCATGGGCGCCAATCTCAGCCTGTTGTTGAGCGCGCCGATCACTGTATTGGGCCTGACTCTGCTGCTGATCGGTCTGAAATTACCGCTGCTGTTCGTCGTCGGACGTCTGGCAGGAGGATTGAACAAGATCAGCGCAATCCGCCTCGGCATCGTCCTCGCTGCCGGCGGTGAGTTCGCGTTTGTGGTGTTCAAGATCGGCCGCGATCAGGGCCTGTTCGAACCGCGTCTGTACGACCTGCTGGTGCTGACCATCACCCTGTCGATGGCGCTGACGCCGTTGTTGCTGTTGATCTGCGCGCGTCTGGTCAGCCCGAAAGTGCAGCCGGTGGAAGTGCCGGAGAAATTCCGCGAAATCGACACCGAAGCACCGCGCGTGGTGATTGCCGGCATGGGCCGGATGGGCCAGATCGTGGCGCGGATTCTGCGCGCGCAGAACATCAAGTTCGTTGCGCTGGACACCTCGGTGGAAACCATCGAACTGTCGCGCAGCTTCGGCGGTGTGCCGGTGTTCTATGGCGACCCGATGCGCCCGGAAATCCTTCACGCGGCGAAGGTTGGCGAGGCGGAATATTTCGTCATTGCCACGGACGATCCGGAGACCAACATCAAGACTGCCGAAGTGGTGCACAAGCACTATCCGCACATGAAAATCATCGCCCGCGCGCGTAACCGTCAGCACGTGCATCGCCTGGTGGATGTCGGCGCGGAAGCGATTCGTGAGACCTATTATTCGAGCCTGGAAATGAGCCGGCGCACGCTGGTCGGCCTCGGTCTGACCCAAGCCCAGGCCGAGGCGCGGATCAAGCGTTTCAAGCATCACGACGAACAGGTGCTGGAGGCGCAACACGCCGTCTACGACGACGCCGCCAAAGTCCTGCAGACCGCCCAGGAAGCCCGGGCGGAACTGGCCAAATTGTTTGAATCGGATCAGCTCGAAGAGGAAGCCCGCAAATTCTGATCGTGCCTTTCGCAGATCCAACTGTGGGAGCGAGCCTGCTCGCGAAAGCGTCGTGTCAGTTTGATTGTTCCCACGCTCCGCGTGGTAACACAGCCCGGGACGCTCCGCGTTCCACTTCCCGAGCTGGAACGCGGAGCGTCCCTTGAGGCATTCCCACGCAGAGCGTGGGAACGATCATGTGGGAGAGAATCAGGCCAGTTCCAGCGCGGGTGCTGGCTCGACGGCTGTGACTGCAAACCGATCCGCCAGAAACGGCGTGATATCCAGCGGCAGCGGCTCGTCATTCACCAGTTTATCCAGCAGCACACCGGTAATCGCCGACGTCAGAATGCCGGTGCGGAAGTGCCCGCAAGCATTCAGATAACCCTCCACCCCACGCATCGGCCCGAGGATCGGCAACTCATCCGGCGACCCAGGACGCAGTCCCGCCCAGGTGCGCTTGAGGTTGACGTCCACAAGCTTCGGCAGACAGCGCACCGCGCCCTGCACCAGCCCGGCGATTTCCGGGTAGGTGGTGGTGACGTCGAAGCCTTTGTCCTCGGTGGTGCTGCCGATAAGGATTTCGCCGTTGTCCTTCTGCGCCACGTAGCAATCGCTGGTAGTCAGGCAGCCGTTGAGGATTTTCGGCATGCGCTCGGTCAGCAGGATCTGCCCTTTCACCGGTTTCACCGGAATGCGGCTACCCGTCGCCCACTCGCTCAAATCCGCCGCCCAGGCACCGGCGGCGTTGATCAGCGTCTTGCAGTGAAACACGCCCGCTTCTGCCGTCTGCACGCCGGTCACACGAGTGCCGTGATGCAACACGCCGGTGACGTTGGTGTTGACGAAGATGTCGACGCCGTTCTGCCGCGCGCCTTCCATGTAGGCATCGGCGAGGCGGAACGGACTGACCTGATGATCGCAGAGAAACTCCAGCGCCCCGCGCGCCTCATGGCTGACACTCGGTTCGGCCGCGCGCAACGCCGCTTGATCGAGCCAGCGCACCTGATCGGCCAGATGCGGAATGCAGCCGACGATGTGCTCGGCGTAGAGCCGATCTTCGTCGTCATAGATCACGAATTTCAATCCGGTCTTTTCGAACTTGCAATCCATGCCGTGGTTGTCTTTCAGCTCGCGATGCAGCGCCGGGTAC
>NZ_JBAWKM010000013.1:167983-187068 GCF_037095675.1 Pseudomonas sp. CCNWLW23
CGAATTTCAATCCGGTCTTTTCGAACTTGCAATCCATGCCGTGGTTGTCTTTCAGCTCGCGATGCAGCGCCGGGTACAGCGCGTTGGACTGCAAGGCAAAATCGAAAAACGACTGCGGCAGAATATGCGGCGTACTGGCGTCCACCGCCACCGCCGCGCCCTGGGTGTCGCGCTTGCGGTTGGCCGACATCATGCGAAAGAAAATCACCCCGCAACCGAGGCCGACCGACTCGCCGATCGCCCATAACCCCCCCGCCGAAGCACGGGTCGCATTGCCGGGGCGCTTGGCGTCGATCAGTGCCACCTTGAGATCTTTGCGTTTGGACAATTGGTAGGCGCAGGAGGCGCCGATCACGCCGCCACCGGCAATGACCACGTCGTAGAACTTACTCATGGCAAGCGCCCTCCGTGCCGAGGGACTGGAACGCGGAAAACGGTACCGGATCGATTGGAAAGCGCGGGCGCAGCCAACCGACATCCTGACGTCCGGTGGCCTGGCGCAGGCGATCGCTGCAATAGCCGACGCACATCCGCCCCTGACAATCGCCCATGCTCACGCGGGTGCGCATTTTCAGGCTGGCGATGTCTTGCACACCCTGCTCCAGCGCCAGATCGATGTCGGCGCGGGTCGCATGTTCGCAGCGGCAGATCACCGTGTCGGCTGCGGGCAAAGCGATCTGACCAACGCCGCGCTCGGTGTAGCGATCCACCGCCGCACGAAAGCGCACGATCGCTCTGAGCTTGCTCGCGTAACGATCGCGGCGCACCCGGGCCAGCTCGGCGTCGAGCACACCGCGTTGCAGCAGGATCGAAGTGGCGGCGATCTTGCCGGCGAGCATCGCCGCTTCGCCGCCGCGGATCCCGCCCATGTCGCCGGCCAGATGCACATGCGCGACGCTGCTTTGCTGCCAGACATTGGCGTTGGCACGCAGGTAGCCATCGGCGCTGAAGCCGTGATCAAGGCCCATCTGCTGGCTCAATTGCGTGCGCGGAATAAAACCGTAACCCACCGCCAGCGTCTGCGCTTCGAAACGCTCGACCCGCGACAGATCCGCCTCCCACGTCGACGAATACGGCGCGACGCTGACGCTTTTCAATTCGCCCTCGCCGTGGGCTTCGACCACCCCCCAACCGTAGTTCATCGGGATGCCGTGCAACTTGAGGTAAGCGAGCATGCTCAAGCCATCGAGGAACAGCTGCGGCTTGTTCAGCAGCGCCAGACTCTCGCGGGCGATCCTGCCGAATGCGCAAGCCTCATAGACGCCGGCGACGCGCACGCCAGACGCATGTAACTGGGTCGCGACAAGCGGCAGCAACGGCCCGGTGCCGGCGATGATCACCGGCCCTTGCGGCTTTACCACGCCACTCTTGATCTGCAACTGCAGGCCGCCGAGCAGGATCACTCCCGGCAACGTCCAGCCGGGAAACGGTACGCTGCGTTCATGGCAACCGGCGGCCAGCAGCAGTTGCGGATAAGCGATCTCGTGCAGCTGTTCATCGCCATCGAGCACCACCAGAGCGCGAGTGCCTTCAGCGCCGACCACCCGATGGTTGAGGCGCACGTCGATCAGCCCTGACTGCTGCTGAAATTCACCGTGCAGTTTGTCCAGTGCTTCGGAATAACGCGGGCCGAGATAATCCAGCTGCACGCCATCGCGCAACGGCCCGCGATAGACCACGCCGCCGAGGCGCGAAGCCTCTTCGAGCAAGGTGCAGCGCACGCCGTGGCGCGCCAGTTCGATGGCCGCCGCCATCCCCGCCGGCCCGCCGCCAACGATCAACGGTTGCAGGCTCATACGACCTCCTGCGCGACGACGCGGTTGATCTGGGTTTCAATCAGCATGCCGTCGCGCACTACGGTCTGGCAGGCGCGGCGTTTGTGGCGACCGTTGATTTTCACCAGGCAGCACTGGCACACGCCCATGCCGCAATAGGCGCCGCTGATTTGGTCGTGATCGTTGCGTGCAATCTGGCGCACGCCGAGGGACTGGATGACGCTGAGAACGGTTTCGCCGATGGCGGCGCTGACCGCTTGGCCATTGATGTGCACGGTCATGTCCGCCTGCACCAAGGGCTGGATATCGAAGGTTCTTTCTAGGCAGTTCATTACGGTGTTCGTCCGTGAAGATTCAGTTGAGGTTGTGACAGCTCCTTGCTGCACTACGCCTCGTCGACGCTTTTCTTGCTGTGTTTTCAACGTCGACGCGGATACTTCGCCAGCGCAACAAGGTGCGCGACAAGCACTGTAGCTCATACCTCAGCAAAGGCCTGGATCATTTACGGTAGGCGATATCGCCAAGGGAAATATTGATCCAAGCCAGTGAAAATGGCGGGATGGAAACGGTTAGTTGGAGAAGACGAACTGGCCCCGCAGAAAGCAAAAAAGCCGCTTTCACCCGAAGATGAAAGCGGCAGAGGCATCCTGCCTCAGAGGGATCAGTGTACGAACAGGGCGATCAGGATGATGATCGGGATCGGTACGCCGAGGAAGAACAGCAGTAATGAGCGCATGGTGACTCTCCTTTTTAACGGACCGGAGTGGTAGTGGTGTAGGTGTCGACTTCAACGTACTCGACCGCATCGCGACGACGACCGCCGAAGGTGGCTGCCAGGCTGGCGAAGAACGCACCGGCCAGCAGCGCGACGAACATCCACAGCGAGGTGTAGGCAGCGACTTTCGCGGCGGTGTCGGCAGCTTGCTGGGCTTTCAGTTTCGCGTCAGCGATGGCTTTCTGGGTGTTGGCGTAGATTTCGTCGACACGACGTTCAGCATCGGCCTGGCTCAGGTTGGTACGTTGCGACACCAGTTGTGCGAGGTAGGTGCGGTCTTCGGCGCTGAGCTGACCGTTGGCCAGGCTCTGAGCGAAGATGCGGGTCACGGTGCCGCGTGCGGCGTCATCGCTGACGGCAGCCGGACGGTCGTCACGGAACAGGCTGTCGACGAAGTAGCCGTACTGATCGCTGTCAGTATTGGCTGCGGCAGAACCGGCGGCCTGGCTCATGGCACCGGCAGCACCGCCGACGACGTTAGCCCCAGCCTGCACACCGCCGCTGACGACGCTGCTGACCGAACCGACCACCAGCACAGCGGTGACCAGCGTGGCGACGCACCAGGCGAGGAAGCCGTGGGCGGTGTCACGGAAGTAGACTTCGTCACCGTGCATGTTCGCCCATTTCACCCGCAGACGACCGGCAATGTAGCCGCCCATGCCGGAAGCAATGATCTGCGTCACCGCCAGCCAGACAATCGTCGAAATGCCCAGGCCCTTGGCGCTGACGCCCTCTCCGGCCCACGGTGAAACCGCCGAAAAGCCCAGACCGAAACCGAGCAGCACGAGAATCATCGACAGCGCAGCGGCCGCCGCAGCACCGGCAAAGATCGCGCCCCAGGACACGCCTGAGACGCTGCTCGACTCTTCCACGGCAGGATAATAGCCATCAGGGGATCTATTCATTGTTGTACTGCTCCAGGCATGAAAAATGGTGTTACAACTCGTCAGGTGAGGAATTGCAGTGACCGTGCCAGTTACAGAAACTAAATAAACTCTTTATTTTCAATAGGTTAGAAAGTTTGAACTTCGCTGATCCGTGCAATTTGCAATAAATGGTCAGAGCCTGCGGGTTTTCTGCATTGATGACTGACTGGCAAATCCGATCAGTTCCGATTCACCGTCGCGACGAAGATGAAAGTTAATTTAAAGCGTCACGGTAAATTCTTGGCAAAATGCTGCCATTCCGTTTGAACCGATCAGCAGGCCTGCCTATGACTCGTATCTTGACCATCGAAGACGACGCCGTGACCGCGCGGGAAATCGTTGCCGAACTGAGCAGCCACGGGCTGGATGTCGACTGGGTCGACAATGGCCGCGAAGGCCTCGACCGCGCCGTGAGCGGCAACTACGACCTGATCACCCTCGACCGCATGCTGCCCGAGCTGGATGGTCTGGCCATCGTCACCACCCTGCGCACCATGGGCGTGGCGACGCCGATTCTGATGATCAGCGCCCTCTCCGATGTCGATGAGCGAGTGCGCGGTTTGCGAGCCGGTGGCGATGACTACCTGACCAAACCGTTCGCCACCGATGAAATGGCCGCGCGGGTCGAAGTGTTGCTGCGTCGGCAAAACAGCGTCGCCACCCAGGCCACGACATTGAACGTCGCCGACCTCGAACTCGACCTGATCAGCCATGAAGCCCGCCGCGCCGGACAGGTGCTGACGCTGCTGCCCACCGAATACAAACTGCTCGAGTTCCTGATGCGCAACAGCGGCCAGATTCTGTCGCGGATGATGATTTTCGAAGAGGTCTGGGGTTATCACTTCGACCCGGGCACCAACCTGATCGACGTGCACATCGGCCGTCTGCGCAAGAAGATCGACGCAGCCGGCAACGTTCCGCTGATCCGCACGGTACGGGGCTCCGGCTATGTCATTGCCGAACCCGTCTGACGGCTGGCGTTCCTCCAGCAGCCGCTTGCTGGCGCTGTACAGCTCGCTATTCGTGGCCTGGAGCGCGATCCTCATGGGGGTCATGTACTACGAGGTATCCGGCTACCTCGACAAACTGGCTAAACATTCGTTGATGCAACGTCAGCATCTGTTTTCGCATTTTCGCGGCGAGCAACTCGAAGACGCGCTCGCGGCCAGCATGACCTTCGATATTCGTGGTATCGACGCCTATGGTCTGTTCAGCGCTGACGGCGTTTACCTGGGCGGCGCACTTCAGCAAATTCCCGAAGGACTGCCGCTCGACGGCAAGATCCATATGCTCGCCCAGTGCGCCGATTCCGACGATCCGACTCTGCCCAGCGACAGCTGCGATGCTGTGGCCACCCAGACTCGCGACGGGCGCTGGCTGGTGCTGCTGCGTGACAATGGCTCGCTGTTCGCGGTGACGCGGATCATTTTGCACGCGTTGTTCTGGGGCGTGTCGCTGACGATTATTCCCGGGGTCGCCGGTTGGCATCTGCTGCGGCGTCGACCGCTGCAGCGCATCCGCGCGATCCAGAACAGCGCCCAGGCCATCGTTGCCGGCGACCTGACGCACCGCTTGCCGCTGTCCAATCGCCGCGATGAACTGGACATGCTCGCCGCCATCGTCAACGCCATGCTCGAGCGCATCGAGCGCTTGATGAACGAGGTCAAAGGTGTCTGCGACAACATCGCCCACGATTTGCGCACGCCGCTGACTCGCCTGCGCGCGCAGTTGTATCGGATGCAGCAACAGGCGGGCGAAGGTTCGCAAGAAGCGGCGCAACTGGATCTGGTTCTGGCTGAGGCGGACACGCTAATGGCGCGGTTTCGCGGTTTGTTGCGGATTTCCGAGCTGGAGGATCGCCAGCGCCGCTCAGGTTTCGTCGAACTTGATCCGGTGCGTTTGCTGGAGGAGTTGCACGAGTTCTATCTGCCGCTGGCCGAGGAAGGCGATCTGCGCTTTCAGTTGAACATGCCGGAGACGCTGCCGCCGCTCAATGGCGACCGCGCGTTGCTGTTCGAAGCGTTGGCGAACCTGCTGAGCAACTCGATCAAATTCACCCCGCCCGGCGGCACGGTGATGTTGCGTGGGGTCAATGCAGGTGGCCAGACGCGGATCGAGGTTCACGATTCAGGCCCGGGGATTCCCGAGGCTGAACGTGAGGCGGTGTTCCAGCGGTTTTACCGCACCGAGGGTGGCCAGCCGCAAAGCGGTTTTGGTCTGGGACTGTCGATTGTCGCAGCGATTGTGAGCTTGCACGGCTTCAGTCTTGAAGTCGGCAGCAGCGATCTGGGCGGGGCGAAACTGGTGCTGGATTGTCGGCAGAGTTTGATCAGCCAGGCCTGACGTCTCGCGCCGATCGTTCCCACGCTCCGCGTGTGAACGCCTCAAGGGACGCTCCGCGTTCCGGCTTTCGAAATGGGACGCAGAGCGTCCCGGGCTGCATTCCCACGCAGAGCGTGGGAACGATCTGCGTCTCAGGTCGGGTAATTCGCCCGCAAGGCTTCGAGCCCGCCCTGATAGATGCCGTTGAACAACGCCACCACTTCTTCATCGCTCACGCCGACCGCATTAAATCGCCCCGACCACGTCACCCGCGCGCCCTGCCCTTGGGCTTCAACCTTGATCGTCGCCAGATAATCGCTGGCCGGAAATGGTGCCTGTTCAATCGAATAGCTGTAAGTTTTTGCGGCGTTATCGAATGTCTGCAGACGTTCGACCACTACGCCGCCGTCAGCGGTGTGCAGGGTGCGCACTCGCCCGCCTTCGCTCAGTTCACTGTGGGTGATCAACGGCAGCCAGTCCGGCAGCGTGTTGAAGCCGCCGATCAATTGCCAGACCTGATCGGCTGTGGCCGGGATGTCGATGGTTGCAGATGCTGTTGGCATAAAACCTCTCTTTCGGAAAATTCAGATCGTCAGGCTGTCGACCACGCCGCCATCGACGCGCAACGCTGCGCCCGTGGTGGCCGAGGACAGCGGTGAAGCAATGTACGTGACCAGATGCGCCACTTCCGAAACATCCGCCACGCGCTGGATGATCGAAGTCGGACGGGCCTTGCGCACAAAGGCGTCGGCTTCGTCGCGCAGGTCGCGCCCGGATTCGGCGGCCGCGTCTCTGAGCATGTCTTGCAGGCCATCGGTGAAAGTCGGCCCCGGCAGGATCGCATTGACCGTGACCCCGGTACCAGCCAGACGTTTGGCCAAGCCGTGGGACACCGCGAGGTTGGCGCTTTTGGTCACGCCGTAATTGAGCATGTCTGCCGGCGTCGCGACCCCGGATTCCGATGACAGAAAGATCACCCGGCCCCAACCCTGCTCAACCATCGCCGGCACATACTGCCGCGCCAGGCGCACGCCGGAAATCACGTTGACTTCATAGAAGCGCGTCCACTCACTGTCCGGAGTCTCGAAGAAATCGACGTCGTTGAAGATGCCGAGGTTGTTGACCAGAATGTCCGCGCGCGGCTCGGCGGCGAAAAGCTTTTCCGCGCCCTCGGCCGTGCCCAGATCGGCGCTCAGACCACGCAACTGCGCGCTGGGCACCGCTTGGCGAATACTCGCCAGCGCCTGCTCGACCTTGGCCGTGTCGCGACCGATGACCACCACCGTCGCCCCGGCTTCGGCCAACGACTGGCTGATGCCCAGACCGATGCCGCCGGTACTGCCGCTGACAATGGCCAGTTTTCCACTCAGATCGATCTTCATGCGTTTACCTCGTTAGCAAGGAGTTCCACCGCGCTCGACTTTGGCGACGATTTCACAAGGATGGATCAGCGTAGTTGCGATATTGCCGGCATGGTTGAGCTGCCGACCGGTGACGGGGATGTTGTTTGATTGACGATCCCCTGTCTCTGGCAGACCGTAGCCCCTCACCCTAGCCCTCTCCCGGGGGAGAGGGAACCGACCGAGTTGTGCTGAATTTGCCGTCGACCTGAAAGACCATAGCGATTATGGATTCAGAGAAGACCTTTCACGTCGGCGTATTACCTGAATATCCCCCGGTCAGTCCCCTCTCCCTCCGGGAGAGGGCTAGGGTGAGGGGCATTTTGGAACAGATCAGATTTCCGTCAGACGAAGCAGACCATCGGCGCCGACCCTGACGCCGATCGCATCGTAACTGGCCAACGTCGCATGCGCCGTTTCGATCGGGTGCTGGTGCGTGGTGGTGATGATCATCAGTGCAGCGCCCGCCGCTTCCGCTGCCTGAATGCCAACCGTGGCGTCTTCAAAAATCAGACAGTCAGCCGGCTCGACTCCCAGCTTATTTGCAGCCAAGAGATACCCCGCAGGATCAGGCTTGCCAGCCTTTACATCTTCCGCCGTGATCATTACCGCCGGCTCGGGGATACCCGCCGCCGCCATCCGCCGCAACGCCAGATCGCGAGGCGCCGACGTCACCATCGCCCAACGATTTTTCGGCAGCGCGTTGAGAAAGGCTGCCGCCGCAGGAATCTCGACAATGCCTTCAACGTCATTGATTTCCGCTGCGGTGATGAACGCTGCTTGTTGCTCAGCATCCAGCCCCGGCAGATTCAGCCGAGTGATGGTGTCGATCGCCCGCGCGCCATGGATGGTCGGCAGGAACGTCTCGACATCAACGCCATGGCGCACCGCCCACGCTGACCAGATGCGCTCGGCGGCGGCGATGGAGTTGAGGACGGTGCCATCCATGTCGAACAGGAACGCGCCGAACGCGCGATCAAAAACCGATGCTTGTGCAGACAAGAGAGCAAATCCTCTGACAGTTGGCCGGGCAGCCTGGCCCGGCAATGTAGCACTTGTCAGTGCAACTGCGGCGCCTTGGATTTGAACGCACTTTCCACACAATCGAGCAACTGACCGATCGCCCACGGCTTCTTGATGAACGCCACCGAATGCTTGACCCCAGAAGTCTCGGGCGTTTCATAGCCGGACATGACCATCACCGGTTTCTCCGGCCAGCGGTCGCCGAACAGATTGGCCAGGTCCGCGCCGTTAAGCGTGCCGGGCATGGTGATGTCGGTCAGCAACAGCGCGACGTCCGCTGCGTGCTTTTCCAGATACAAGGATGCGGCGTCGGCGCTGGTTTGCGGTTCGACCTTGAACCCTTCCTCCTGGAGAATTTCGCAAAGAAACTCCAGAATCAACGGATCGTCCTCGACAACCAGAATCAACCCGCCAGGAAGGTGCGCGCTCGACGTAGGTGTAGGGCACATGAACAGCACTCCCCCGAATTACATTTTTGATAAGCGGTTTGAATCCGCTGCTTATCAGGTATGAGCAGCGCGCCTTGTAGAAATTCACTTTTGATACAGCAGATTTCGCCAAGGTGTTGTTTTTCGAAGCGCAGCGCCCGTCGAAAACCTTCATTTGTGGTTAAAATGCCGGCCCTTTGAACGGCCGAACCGTAATCCATGAACCCTCAAGCCCTCGCTACCCTCCACGCTCATTTGCTACCCGCACTGGCAGCGGCGCCCAGCGAAACCCGTCGGTTGTTTCACGGGCGCGGACGCTGCTGGCCGGGGCTGGAGCAGTTGACCGTGGACTGGTTGCAGGGCGTGGTACTGGTGTCGCTGTTCAAGGAACCGGCGCCTGAGCAACTGCAAGATCTGCGGGATTCGCTGCTGCACATCGCCGCCTCGGCCGAGTGGCAGCAGTCCGGCGCGCACACTTTGCTGATCCAGCATCGTTATCTGCCGCAGAGCACGGCCGAATGGCTGATCGGGGAGGAAATCGAAGAAATGACCATTGTCGAGAGTGGCTTGCAGTACCGCGTCGACCTGGGGCGCAAGCAGAACGCCGGGCTGTTTCTCGACATGCGTTACGGCCGCAACTGGGTGCGCGAACAGGTGGCGGGCAAGCGGGTGTTGAACCTTTTCGCCTACACCTGCGGCTTTTCCGTAGCGGCAATCGAAGGCGGCGCCAGCCATGTGGTCAACCTCGATATGTCCCGCGCCGCGCTGAGCCGAGGTCGCGACAATCACCGCCTGAACGGCCACGACCTGAGCAAGGTCAGCTTTCTCGGCCACGACCTGTTCAAGTCCTGGGGCAAAGTGATCAACAGCGGCCCGTACGATCTGGTGATCATCGACCCGCCATCGTTTCAGAAAGGCAGCTTTTTGCTGACCAAGGACTATCAACGGGTGTTGCGCCGCTTGCCGGAACTGTTGACCGCGCAAGGCACGGTGCTGGCGTGCATGAACGACCCGTCGTTCGGTTCCGACTTTCTGATTGATGGCGTGACCCAGGAAGCGCCAAGCCTGCGCTTCGATCATCGGCTGGACAATCCGCCGGAGTTTCCCGATATCGATCCAGAGAGCGGCCTGAAAGCCCTGGTCTTCCAGCGCATCAGCTGAAACACCAGAAACCCTTCTGTGGGAGCGAGCCTGCTCGCGAAAGCGCAGTGTCGGATAACAATTTTGTTGACTGATACACCGCTTTCGCGAGCAGGCTCGCTCCCACACAAGTTCTGTGTTGATCAAAAAACCGTCGGCCGCAGCACCAGTGCAAACAACTCACCGTGCCCGGTGACGTTGAGCTTGTGATAGAGATTGCGCCGATGCACCTTCACGGTCTCCGGCGAAATCCCCATCTGCTGGGCCATCGCCTTGCTGGAAAAGCCCTGCAGGATCAGGCGCGCCGTGTCGATCTCGCGCGCGGTCAGCCGGGCATCGAAACGGTCCAGCAACGTCGCCAGATCACCCACCACCGCTTCAGCCACCGGCCCTTGGGGCGGCAGCAACTGCATGTGGCGATGCATCGCCGCCAATACCCAGTCACGTACGCACAACAGGCGACCCTGCTCGGCCATGCCAAACGCGGTCGAGCGGCCCAGGGACAAGCCGAGTACCGCGCCTTCGACGTTGATCAGAAACTGCAATTCATCCTCGCCCACCACGGCACGAAAGTAGCTCTGGTAGTACTCGCTGTGCAGAAACTGATCCGGCGCAACGGACGCCAGGCTGTGCAGGCCGTCGCTGATCCCGCTGACGGCGGCTTGATAAAACGGATCGAGCAGGTACATGCCGGCGGTATAACCGGCCAGCTCCTGCTGGTCCTCCACGTAGCCCTTGCTGTCGAAGTCGATCAGCAAACGCGGTGGCTGGCCGGCCCGCATCAGGGCGACGAGGGCATTGTCCAGCGGCACCAGCAGGCGCAGGGTGTCGACCAGCGCGCGCCAGAAACCGTCCTGCCCGAGCTGGGTAAATACCCGCGCCAGACTCTGATGCACCGGCAATTCCTGCAACAACGCGTCCACGCACTACCCCTTTCGAGTAACCCATGATGGGAATGGGGCTGGTGTGACCGGCCCGTTAGCCTGACCACTCCAGTTCATCACCGGCCTGCGACAGGCCAGGAGTGCCGCATCATGCGTCGTCACCGTGGATCTATCAACCCGGGCCTGCTGGCCTGTTTTTGTCTCTCCTCGGTCGCCATGGCGGCAGACGTACCGAGCGTGCATGTCTACAACTGGTACGACTACATCGGGCCGAACACGCTGCACGATTTCCAGCGCGACAGCGGCATCCGGCCGGTGTACGACACCTTCGACAGCGCCGAAGTGCTCGAAGGCAAACTGATGACCAGCCGCAGCGGCTACGACGTTGTAGTGGCGAGCAACTTCAGCCTGCCGACCCTGATCAAGGCCGGCGCCCTCGCCCCATTGCCTCGCGATCAACTGCCAGGCTGGCAGAATCTCGACCCCGATCTGTTGAAGAAACTCGCGGTCAACGATCCGGGCAATCAATACGCCGTGCCTTACCTGTGGGGCACCAACGGCATCGGCTACAACGTCGACAAAGTTCGCGCCGCGCTGGGTGACAAAGCGCCGGTGGATTCCTGGGAGTTGCTGTTCAACGAAGCCAATCTGGCCAAACTGGCCGAGTGCGGCGTGGCGATGCTCGATTCGCCGTCGGAAATGCTGCCGGTCGCCCTGCATTACCTGGGCTTGCCGCCGAACAGCACCGATCCCGAGGACTACAAAAAAGCCGAAGCATTGCTGCTCAAGCTGCGCCCGCACATCGCCTACTTCAACTCTTCGAAGTTCATCAGCGATCTGTCCAACGGCAATATCTGCGTGGCGGTTGGCTGGTCCGGGGCGATGCTCGAAGCCAAGACCAATGCCGAGCAGGCCAATAACGGCGTAAAGATCGCCTACAGCCTGCCCAAGGAAGGCGCGCCGGTGTGGTTCGACACTCTGGTGCTGCTCAAGGACGCGCCCAATCGCGCCCAAGGCCTGGCGTTTATCGATTACCTGCTGCGACCGGAAGTGATCGCGCCGGTCAGTGATCACCTGTCGTACCCGAATGGCAATCGCGCCGCGACAACGCTGGTGGCAGCAGCCACTCGCGACAACCCGGCGGTGTACCCGTCCCCTGCCGCCATGGCCACCCTCTACACCCTCGAACCCTTGCCCAAAGCCGCCGAACGCGTGCGTACGCGGGTGTGGAGCAAGGTCAAGAACGGCCAGTAACCCGCGCAAGAAATCTGCCTGCCTTATCCGAGCGGTAAGCCGCCCGACCTTTGAATGAAGAGACTGAATCTTATGAATCCGCGTGCCCGTGATCTCGATATCCTGATTGGCCAGATGCAACCTGGCCCGCTCAACGCCATTACCGATGTGCCGGGGGTGCGCGTCGGTCACAGCAATGTACGCGGTCGCAGCAGCAGCGGCCGTGACATCTGCACCGGCGTCACGCTGATCCAGCCGCGCCCAGGCTCGACCAGCCAGCAACCGTGCTTTGCCGGCGTGCATGTACTCAATGGCAACGGTGACGCGACCGGCCTGGAATGGATTCGCGAGGCCGGTCTGCTGACCAGCCCGATTGCCTTTACCAACACCCACAGCCTCGGTGTGGTGCGTGATGCGCTGATTGTGCTGGACCGAGAGCAGCAGCCGGATGACGGGCGGCTTTACTGGAATATGCCGGTGGTGCTGGAGACCTTCGATGGACTGCTCAATGACATCAACGGCTTTCACGTCAAACTCGAGCATGTCGCCGAGGCACTGAACGGCGCCGTGGACGGGCCGGTGCGCGAAGGTGCGGTGGGCGGTGGCAGCGGCATGATCTGCCATGAGTTCAAGGGCGGTATCGGCACCGCATCGCGCCGTTTGAGTGCTGCCCAGGGAGGCTGGACCGTCGGCGCGATCGTGCAGGCCAACCACGGCATTCGCAGTGAATTACGCGTCGATGGTTACCCGGTCGGGCGCTATATGGAACAGAAGGATTCACCGTTCCTGCGGGCAGCGCTGCCGCACCCGGGCATGGGCTCGATCGTCGTCTGCCTGGCGACCGATGCGCCGCTGCTGCCCCATCAATGCACGCGTCTGGCACAGCGTGCCAGCCTGGGCCTGGCGCGTACCGGCGGCGGTAACGAAGACCACAGCGGCGACATCTTCATTGCCTTCGCCACTGGCAATGATCACGTCCCGCCCGCCGCTTACGAGGCTAAACGCGCAGCCACCTGCGACGGTTTGCGCATGGTCAACAACGACCACATCAGCGAGCTGTTTCTGGCCGCGACCGAAGCCGTGGAAGAAGCGATCATCAATGCCCTGCTCGCCAGCGACAGCAGCGAGGGCAACGGCCATTCGGTGCCGGGCCTGGATGGGCAGACGCTTCTGGCGGCGCTGAAAAAATCCGGTTGGCCGGGATCGCGCCCGGCATGAGCCGGCATTGTGCAAGGACGACTGGCGGTACTTGAGTCGTCCATTGCACGCTCCTAGGATGAAGCTACGCGGTGACTGGATTGATCCGGCGCTGCGTAGGCGTGGGTGTTCTGAACCCCAATCAAGCCCACGCTTTGCTTCACACGCCTCTTGAGCCTCACGGGCTCTACTTCCTCCCCATCAAAGAGCTTTGAGGCTCTTTTTTTGTCTGCGTATTTCAGTTCTCGGCGAGACCTTCGGCGCGTATCGAACGCCACGCCGCTTGCGCGAGCACTTCGCGATAGGCGCTCGGGCTGCCTTTCACTCGCCCTGCCAGCCAGGCTCGGCAGTAGCTGTCCGCTTGGCCAATGATCAGCGATGGCAGCAGCTCGGCAGGCAAATCCTGCAGTTCGGCGGCGCGACCCGATTGCGTCAGCCAATGGCGCAGACGCAGGTTGCGCGTCTTGTTGCGCTCGGCCAGCTCGTCCTTGAACGGGCCTTTGGTCACGGCGAACCGCGCGTGGTACTGGAATCGCGCCCACTGCGGCTGTTGCTCGACCCAGTCGACATAGCTGAAGACCAGCGCCTGCACGCCTTCTTCAGTGGTACTGGCCGCGTCCAGATACGCATCACGCAAACGCGCCTGATCCTCCAGCGCGGTGAAAAACAGCGCCGCGACCAGCCCTTCCTTGTTGCCGAAATGGTGATAGATCGCGCCGACGCTGGTGTCGCACTCGGCACGGATCATTTCGATGGTGGTGGCTTCGATCCCCTGTTCATTGAACAGGCTCAGGGCCTTGCGAAAGATATCGCGTTTGAGTTCGGCGCGGCGGCCGGGGTAGCTGCGTTCCAGTAAATCGGCGGTGTCCATGCTGCTCGGGTCCAAAAACGGAGGTTGATAAAGGCGTCACGTGCCCGTGAACAAATCGCGCCTAGGTTGACAGATTTACCGTGAACAGAATACCGTTCCGTTACAGAACATTATTCTGTAACGGAACATCATTCTGCAAACTACCCAGCGAGGCTTCCCATGAGTCAATCTCTCAGTATGTTCAACAGCGTCGGCCCGGATGCATTCAGCAAAATGGCCTGCCAGTTCGCCCCGTACTTCAGCAGCATCAATCCGCTGATTTCCGAGTTGCGCCCGAATGCCGCCACCGTGCAAGTGCCGTTTCGCAAGGAAATCACCAACCACCTCGGCACGGTGCACGCGATCGCCATGTGCAACGCGGCAGAACTGGCCGGCGGAATGATGACCGACGTGTCGATCCCGGCCGGCGCGCGCTGGATTCCCAAAGGCATGACCGTGGAATATCTGGCCAAGGCGAAAACCGACGTCACCGCTGTGGCCAGCGCTGAAGGTGTGGATTGGCAAAGCGATGGCGACAAGGTAGTCAACGTCGACATTCACGATTGCGAGGGTAAAAAAGTCTTCACCGCGCGCATCACCATGAACGTCAAGCTCGGTTGAGAAGCAGGCACAAAAAAGCCCTTGCCGCGGGATGCGCAGCAAGGGCTTTTGATTGGCCGACGATCAGTGCAGGGTCAGGCGCTGACGGACAAATTCTTCTACGTGGCGGCTGGTCTGGTCCAGATAGCGGTCGCGTTGTTTTTCCGCATCGAGCATCGCGCGCTTGCCGTTCTTCTGCAGCAGATAGGTATGAATCTGCTGCACTTCCAGCGAGCGATAGATCGGCGTGGTGTCGATGAACCCGCGCAGGCCGTTGCTGCGGTAATGCCGCGTGCTCATCAGCACCTGCGTTTCGCGCTGGCCGATCACTTCAAAATCCAGTGCCTCGAAATACGGCACCTTGCCAATGCTGCAGGCCAGTTCCGCATGCGGATAGCGCCCGACCATGTCCGTGAGCATCGCCCGCGCCACACCTTGGCGCCGATGGCCTTCACGCACCGCCATGTACGCGACGCTGCACGCCTCCCAATCGCCCTGCACCGGCAGACAGATGAGGAATCCGATGACTTGCTCCGGGTCTTCATCGTTAGTGGCCACCAGCAATTCCACCTCGGTGCCCTTCTGGCCGTTCAACGCCTCAAGGTAGAGATGCACCTCATAACCCACCGCGTACTGATAAACGTTGTACAGCAGATTGCTCGGGCCGAGGCCGACCGCACTGATGTCGGTCAGGTAATCGACGACCATTTGCAGGATCTGGCTGTTGACGCTTTCCGGGCATGGGGAGGTGTAGTGGGTGATGCGTGGCATGGGCAAACTCCGGCGATAAAAAACGTTGCCGATGATCAGAGCCGTCGACGAACCGCGACATCATACCGTGCCGCGATAGACCACCGTTTAAAGATCCGCTGTCGAAGGCCGATGTAACGAACACCTTCATTTCACTACCAAGGACCGGGCCATGTATTACCCGCGCGAAGCCGCAAAAGATCATCTTTACAACCGCGTCGTCATGCTCACTGTCGCCTGCTGCGTGGTCTTGCTCCTCGCCGGGATGGCGCGCCATCAAGGCATTCTGTATGCGCTGCTGAATTTCAATGGCGCGCAAACCAACGGCACTGTCACGCAGCTGGAAGAGATCCTGATGAACAAGAATGGCAAAATCATTCACTATCGTTATGCCGACGAGCTGGGCCAGCTCCATGAAGGTGATTTTGTCGACGAACGCTACGCCGAACACACCCAGTACGAAGTCAATGGCCCGATTGCGCTATTGGTCTCGCCCTGGATGCCGGAAAAAAGCGCCATCGCCAGCCAGCTGCAAAGCTATCGCGCAGGTTTTTACATCATGACCGGCGGCGTGACGCTCGCCCTGCTGTTCCTGCTGATTTCCGGCCGGACGTTCTGGCAGATTCAGGCGATGAAGGAACAGGACCGATATTACTGAACGGTCACTGTTGTGGCGCCACCACTCTGAATTTGATGTTGATGTCTCTGGACACCACGCTGTCGGCCCACTCCCCTGCGCCGAGGCCGAACTCCTCTCGATTGAGCACCAGCTCACCGTCGAAGATGCCGATGGCGTTGTCCGGTTTCAACTCCACCGGCACCTCGACCTCGCGAGTGATGCCCTTGAGCGTGAGCTGACCGGCGACTTGATAACGATGCTCGTCCACTTGAGTAAAACGGCTGGACTTGAACACCGCGAGCGGGAATTTCCCGGTGTCGAACCACGCCGGTTTCACCAGTTCGGTATTGGCGTCTTCACTGCCGGCATCGATGCTGGCGAGATCGATATGCAGCGTGGTCTGGGCTTTGCCGAGGTCGTCGGTATCGAAGTCCAGCGTCGCCTCGAAATTGCCGAAGGTGCCGTACATTCGCGAGCCCATCTGCTGATAGGTGAAGCTGATCTGGCTGGCGCTGGTGTTGACCCGGTTATATTCAGCCGCCTGCGCACCGACCATGACGCACGATGTAAACGCGGCAACCAGCAGCAATCGCAACGTCATGACATTCTCCTGGCGGCGTGCGTCGTCGAGGGCCTTGGTTGACTTAAGCAAACAACCCGTTGTTATGCCAGCGCCTATATCAACCGCTCTATCTTCTGATGCTTCCACACCAATTTGTAATACAGGGTCTGCAAAATCAGCATTCCCAGATAAGCAACCGGGAACGCCATCCACACACCCTGCAAACCGAACTGCCCGTCGAGCCAGTAAGCCGCCGGCAACTGCACGCCGACCACACAGATAATCGAAATGACCACCGGCACCAGGACAGTGCCGCTGGCGCGCATGATCCCGCCGATGATGGCCTGGAAACCGAATACCAACAGGCTCCAGAGCATGATATGCAGCAGGTGCTCGGCCATCGCCCGGGTCGAGTCCTCGGTGAGGAACAGGCCCAGCAACCAGTGCGATAACAGATAACCCAGCACAATCAGGCCACCGGTCAGGCACACATTGATCAACAGCCCGGTGCGCAGGATCGGACCCATGCGTTGCAGATGCCCGGCGCCGATTGCCTGGGCACCAAGGATCGATGCGGTGATTGCAATCGACAGCGCCGGAAACTGCACATAGTTGACGATCTGCGTTACTGCGCCATACGCCGCTGTCGCTTGCGAGCCGTGCTGATTGACCAGTGCCAGGATCACCAGCTCCGATAACGACAGGACGATCATCTGTACCCCGGTGGGCAGGCCGATGCGCAGGACCTTGCCGAGAATGACCCGATCCAATCGCAGCGCGGCGAAGAACTCTCGATCCGGCGCTAGCGGATGGCGCTTGCGAATCAGCCGCCAGGCCAGCCACGCCATTGCCGACAGATTCCCCGCCAGCCCGGCATACGCCGCGCTCTGAATGCCCAATGGCGGCAAACCCAGCCAGCAGCGAATCAACGCCGGCGTCAGCGCCAGCCCCACGGCGGTGGAGACGATCAGCGCGAGCAGTGGCGACAGCGTATCGCTGACCCCACGCAGCAATTGGGTGAACAGCACGAATACCAGTAGCGATGGCAGAATCCACAACATGACGCGGGCATAGTCCACCGCGTCGTCGAGTACATCCGCCGGCGTGCCCAACCCCGTCAGTGCCTGACGCGCAAACACCGTGCCCAGCACTGCCGCGACCAGACCGATCAACACACCCAGCAGCAAAGTCGCTCCGGCAATCGCCTTGACCATGTGCGTCTCGCGCGCGCCCCACGCCTGGCCGATCAACACGCCTGCGCCAGCGCCGAGGCCGATGACCAGGGCGATGAAAAAGAACACGACAGGAAACATGCCGGACACTGCCGCCAGCGCTTGAGTGCCGAGCATCTGACCAATGTAGATGCTGTTGACCGTCCCGGACATCGATTGCAGGAAGTTCGACAGCACCATCGGCGCGAGAAACAGCAGATAGGTTTGCCAGAGCGGTTTGGCGAAGGTGGCGCTATGCATTGAATGGAGGTCCATCTCGACGGCGGCAGGCCTGATTGACGATAGCTTCGGTGAGTTGCGTGCAGCGTGCAATCAACATTTCCAGACGGTGTTGATTGTCTGTTTTGCATTTGTGTAAATGCCGCGCATCGCTTTGTGTCAGTGTTGCGGCTGTGGTAAATCAGCGACTCTGTCGACACGTACTATTGAGGCTCGGTTCATGCGTAACGTTGCAAATTTTCTGCTTGGCTCCCTCCTCGCTCTGTCGGCCGCCTACGCGCAGGCAGCCGAACCCGCAGCAGCGCCTGCTTCATTGAAACCGCTACTGGCCACTTTGAATGAACGCCTGAGCATCGGTGATCTGGTTGCGTTGACCAAATGGGACAGCGGCAAGCCTATTCAGGACAGCCCGCGTGAGGCGCAGGTCATCGCCAATGCCCGAACTCTGGCCACCGAACACAAACTCGATCCGGACGACGTCGCGCAACTGATCGCCGCACAGATGGAAGCGAACAAACTGGTGCAATACGGTCTGCTCGCGCAATGGCAAGCGGCAGGTGCTGCACCGGACACACCGCGTCCGGATCTGGGCAAACAGATCCGCCCGCGCCTGGATGAACTGCAAAAGCGCTTGTTGCAGCAGTACGCCGCCTTCGCGCCCTATCGCCAGGATCCGAATTGCCCGGCCTGGCTGGCCGATGTCCGCAACGGTCTGGCCGCCGATTCGCTGCATGACCTGGCGCTGATTCGTGCCAGCGGCGAGTTGTGCATCCGGGCGAAAGCGCTCTGAATCAACGCTCCTGGCAAACATCATCGGCGTCGATGTTCACCATCACGTCAATGAAGTTCTCATAAAAACTGCGCGGCGTAACATCGGCTCCAGACAAACAAACAACTTTCTGGAGCACACGATCATGAAACGCCAAACCCTTCTCGGCATCGCTTTCTCGGTTTTCGCAGTTAACGCTTTTGCAGTAACGCCTGCTCACACCCTGGTCGCTGAAGGCGGCTCGGACAAGCTGATCGAAAGCCGTCTGGCTGAAGGTGGTTCAGATCGTCTGATCGAGCGCCGCGTTGCCGAAGGTGGTTCGGACCGTCTGATCGAACGCCGTGTTGCCGAAGGTGGTTCGGATCGTCTGATCGAACGCCG